>JANQOV010000016.1 GCA_028285645.1 Hyphococcus sp. | reverse complement strand
TTACCGATATAGGCTTGCAAGTCAGGTTCAAACGCTTCCGCAAAGTGAAAATTCGCTTGCGCTTCGAGACTAGCGAGGCCGCGCCGGTCGTTGGTCCATGCTCCGTCGCCCATCATTGCGCCTGCGCCAGTGGATAACTGGTCAATGAATATGGCGCCGCCGTTTTCCCGCTTTTCAATACGCGTTTCGAGTCGTATGCGCTCGCCCAAGGCGTCGATGTCGACAAGTCGTTCGCCCGGCGTGAAGTCGACAGCTATCGCGAGCGCATTCGCGGCTTCAAAATCGCTTGTGATTTCGGCTGTCGCTGCGCCATAGGCGCCAAAAATTGTGTTGACATCGATCTTTGCGTCATTCGTCGGCGCGTCGCCCGACGCTTCGATAGTAAAACCCTCATCAATGCCGGCGAGGGCCGCCATCACGCCATCGGCTTTTGCAGCAATCGTGACATCAACCAGTATTCTGTCCTGTGCTGGGTCAATGTCGATGGCTGCATCGATTACATCTTTATCGCCTGAGCTTGAGAGCGCCAGCGCTGCGTTGATGCGTCTTCCTCCCATAGCGAGCAAACCGGCGCCGTCGAGCCGCGCCGGCGCCGCTGTGAGCTCTGAGCGAAAATCATCAATCCGCAGTGATACGACGGAGATGCTTGGCAAATTATCCGGCAGTTCGATGCGCAGGGGTTCCGGTTCCTCGTCAGCGTCATCCCGCTCCGGCGGCTCACGAAGAAGCCGCGCGCCCTCAATGACAATCAAATCCGCATGGAAACTATCACCAAGGAGAGAAACTGGCCGCCAGCGCATCTCTGCGCGGTCAATGGTCAGCCATGGCTGACCGCCATCCGACAGAACAACGTCATTCAAAATGATGACGCCCGGGAGCGCGCCGGAAAGATCGCCAATCTCCGCATCACCGCCAAGGGCGGTTGCAATCTGTGGCTCAGCCTGGGCGATGATGAAGCGCTTGCCGGGCGTAGTGTTGAACAACAGGACGGCGCCCGAAAGCGCCGCAAGAATAAGCCCGCCGACAATCGTCAAAGAGATGATCAGGAATCGGCGCATCAGAACGGTTGTCCTATTGCGATAAAGATTTGAAAGGACCGGTCGGTGTCGCGTTTGTCGAGGGGGAAGGCGACATCGGCGCGGAGGGGTCCGATTGGCGTCAAATATCGAACGCCGCCGCCGACCCCGACAAAAAAACGCTCGTCAAAATCGGGCAGCGCGTTTGCAGAAACAGAGCCCGTGTCGACGAACCCTGCGATCTGAATGTTTTGCGAGACCATGGCGCGCGCTTCAACGGCCGCTTCGATGAGCGAACGGCCGCCGACCGGATCGTCATTGGCGTCAATGGGACCGGCTTCCTGAAAACCGAACCCACGCACGGAGCCGCCGCCGCCGGCATATAGGCGTTTGTTGCGCGGCAAGGCAGTAAGCGACGATCCAAACGTGGCGCCGAGCCCGATCCGTCCGGCAAGCGTTAAGCGGTTATCCGGGCCAAAGACGAGGCGGCTGCGCGCGGTCAGTTCGGTCTGGGTAAACGCGTCTGAGCCCACATAAGGCGTCACCACCCAGCTGGCGCGTACGCCGCGTGTTGGGTCGAGAACATCGTCTTCCGAATTCCAGGTGGCGGAAAGCGGCGTTGAGAAAAAATACGTGCGGGTTTCGCTGGTGCTGTCTTTGACCTTCGACGTTTCAAACGCAGCCGCCGCGCGGGTTTCGAGCCGGTCGTCGAGCCATTTTTTTGCAACACCGCTGGCCACCGCAACCGAGCGAGCATCGAATGCGTCTGTTGTTTCATTTCTGAATTCGAAATTGCCAAACACTTCTCCCGGGAGGGTTGGGAAGGGCCGGGTGAAATCGAAATTGATCGCCTGTTCGATTTTTGAACCCGTCAGTTCGATGCGCAGTTTTTCGCCATGGCGAAACATGTTGCGGTTTTCAAAAAAGATGCGACCGCCGGGTCCTTCAGCGGTGGAATAGGAAACGCCGGCTCCGATCGTGCGCCGCTTGCGCTCTTCAAGCGTAACAATGATCGGCGTTTCGCCATTTTCAGCGGGTGTTCCCGGCGCGACGCTGATCGTTGAAAACAGTCCTGTCGCCGCCAGCCGGTCGCGAAAGGCGATGATTTTCGAGCGCTCGTAAGTTTCGCCGCGTTCCCATGTTGTGAGTTTTAGCAAATAGTGTTCATGGGTTTTTGTAAGGCCCTCGATTTTCGGGTCGCCAAACTTCGCCTTGGGGCCGGAGCGAAAAACAAAAATGGCGGTTGCGGTTCCCGTGTCGAAATTCGCCGAGGCGCGGCGGGCGACGATTTCTGCGGCGGGATAGCCGTTTTCCCAAAGATAATTTCGAAATGCGATTTGCGCGTCGCGTAATGCAGCGCCGGCGGCGGACATGTTGGCTTCAATGTCCGCCTCTTCGAAATTTTCCGGTAGCCCCTCGGCCTCATCTTCATAAATGATTTCGGTATTGGTAATCACAAACAAAGCGCCGGGATCAAATTCAAAAATCACGACTGGCGCGTCGGATTCAGTTTGGCGTTCCAGCCGAAAGCTCGCCTTTGCCGCGTAGTAGCCGGCGGACTGCATGGCTTTGACGAAGGCATCTACGTCGCGTTTCGCCGCCCGGCGCAGGGCGGCGCGGGTCGGATATTCGACGCCGCCTTTTTTCAGTTCGGATAGGGCGTTGAATTCTGCTTGTAGCGCTTCCGGCGCGCCTTCAAATGCGAACGAATAAGAAGGCGTTGCCGCAGCGGCGGGTGCGGCCGCAGCGATCATCATCACCGCGACCAGCAGCGCGACGCAATTCAAGTTTCGCCCAGCGGTCAATTCTAAACCTTTTTACAACGCAACACTTCAATTCTACTGTTTGGGCGCACCGTCCAGCTTGCCGCAGATAGCGCCTCGGCCCTGGAATTCAAACAGGGCTGTGCAAGATGACGCCAGACTGGTTAAGCATGGATGGAAACTGGCTGAATTTAAGGCGGCGCGATCACAAGACTGAGCGGTGGAAATCGCCGCCCGGCTGCGCTAGACCCGTTGGAGACTTGGATCGAGAGGAAGAAAAGCGCCATGGCTCACCCCCTTAGCGGCGCCAATTTGGGGACGTTAGCGACGGTGACCGGCCGATCCGGCTTGCCGTCCAAGGTCGGCGCGGGCGCTATGATTGGTCTTGCGGCGCTGGCCCGCTGGCCGTTTTCGACTGCTGAAAAGCTGGTCATGGAAAGCCGCTTGCCGAAACTTGAGGACATGCCGCCGCCGGTTTTCATTCTCGGCCATTGGCGCTCCGGCACCACGCACCTTTACAACATCATGTGTCAGAGCGGGCAGTGGGGGTTCGTGCCGCCAGTCGCCACGGGCTTGCCATGGGATTTGTTCGGCCTGGCGCGGGTCTTTAATCCGCTCCTTGAGCGGGCGCTGCCGGAACATCGCTACATCGATAACATTCCGGTCAACCCCGACAGTCCGCAGGAAGACGAAATCGCCATCGCCAACATGTCGGAAGCATCATTCTACCACGCCATTTATTTCCCGGCTGCGTTTGCGGAGAACATCAATCGCGGCCTTTTCTTTGAAGGTTGCTCGGCGGCGGATATCAGAGGCTGGCGGCGGCAGTTCACTTACTTCCTGCGGAAGCTCTACTTGCATCAAGGCGAACGGCGCTTGCTGATCAAGAACCCGGTATACACGGCGCGTCCTCAAATGCTGCGAGAGATGTTTCCCGGCGCAAAGTTTGTTCACATTCACCGCAATCCTTACGATGTTTTTGTCTCGATGCAGAACTTTTACAAAAAACTGCTGAAGGAATTTGCGCTGCAAAGCTACGATCATGTGGACATCGACGAAACGGTCTTGTCCGTCTTCGAACGCATGATGAATGACTATGAGAAGCAGACCGAAGCCTTCTCGAATGAAGAGCTTGTGGAAATCCGCTACGATGATCTTGACGCCGACCCGATGGCGGCGGTCGAAACCGTCTATTCATCTCTTGGGTTGCCTGGCTTTGTCGAAGCACGCGGCGCATTCGAGCAATATCTTGCATCCGTGAAGAGTTTCAAGAAGAATGAGTTTGCCTATTCTGATGAAGCGGCGCGTAAAGTCGAAGCAAGGCTCGGTGCTTTCATAGAAAAGTGGGGATATCAACGACCGGGCGATAAAAAAGAACAGCAGAACGCAAGCGTGCAGACGGAAGATGCGACGGATAAAGCCGCGCATGAGCCCAGCACGCTGGATGAGGCAAGGGGCGCGCGTCATGGGGAAACCGCTGCGTAAGTTAGTCTTACTGCTCGTGTCATTTTTGCTCACGGCCTGTGGGCGCGCGGAAATCGGCCTTGTTCAATACGCCCAAGACCAATGCCGCGCCGTATCGATTGTTGACGAAAAAACTGGCTGGCGACTGCGAGGCGTCGAGGATATGGCGCTTGATGCGGCGACCGGGCGGATATTTCTTTCCGCCTATGATCGGCGGGCGGTGGAGGCTGCGGCCCGGCGTGGCAAGCCGGCGTTACCCAATGGCGGCGTTTACGACATAGCGGTTGATGCGCTCTTCGCAGCGGACGAAAAACCTCTCGTCGCCGCGTCCTTACTGGCGCCTTCGGATCTTGCGGGAGGCTTGCGTCCGCATGGGCTCGACTATGACGCGTCAGCGCAAGAGCTTGTTTTCATCAACCGAACCTATGTGCGCAATAGCGGCAAATGGCGCATGCAGCCAACTTTGCAACGCCTCGGCGCCAACGGCGAAGTGTTCGTCGGCGCCAGCGAACGCGCTTCCTGCGCTGCTAACGATGTTCTTGTCACGAATGAAAATGTCCTGACGTCGTTCGATCACGGCGCCTGCAACTGGCGGCGAACATTCGAGGATGTGTTTGGCCTCAAACGCAGCGGTATTGAAAAAGATGGCGACGCCCTTTTTTCGAACGCCGGCTTTGCCAATGGCCTGGCGCGCGGGCCCGACGGTGCGCTTTACCTAGCCGCGACGCGAGAACGCGCACTCCTTGTTTTCAATGAAAAGGATGATGCGCTCATTGAGCAGCGCCGCATCAACGTCCCCGGCGCGCCGGACAATTTGACCATCGCACTCGATGGCGCCGTCATCGCGGCCTTGCACCCGTCACTTATACGGCTTGCCAAAAATCGAAAACTGGGCATCGGCAGAGCACCGTCGCGCATTGTCAGCATCGGCAAGGGCGATCAAACGCGCATATTGTTTGATGATCCAAAAGGGGAATTGTTCAGCGCCGCAACGGTCGCCGTTGAAACCGCGCAAGGTCTTGTCATCGGCTCCGTCACAGACCGCGGCGTGCTTGTCTGCCAAAGCCAAGACGTTCAATGAACGCCGTCACGCTGGTCACTGGCGGCGCCGGGTTTGTCGGGCGTCATCTTGTCCGCATGCTGCGTGAGCGCGGTGAGCGGGTGCGCGTGTTTGATCTTGCTGAGCCCGCCCACGAAGATGATGTGCAAGGCTCAGTGACGGACGATAAGGCCGTCGCGCGCGCGATAGAAAATGTTTCATCGGTATTTCACCTTGCCGGCAATGCGCAGCTCTGGGCAAAAGACGCGCGCGTGTTTGATGAAGTCAATCGTGCAGCGACAGAAATTGTCGCCGCTGCGGCGCTCAACGCTGGCGTCCAGCGCTTTGTGCATTGCTCTAGCCTGACAACGTTGATCGGGCGCAAGACGCCGATTGGCGTATCGACGGCGGATGAAACCGTTCGTCAGGAGCCCGAAGACATGCTGGGGCCTTATCCCCGCTCTAAGCTCATGGCCGAGCGCCTGATCGAGGATTACGCAAAGCGCGGGCTCGATACGGTGATCGCATTGCCAACCGAGCCCTTGGGAGCAGGGGACGACAGTCTGACGCCGCCGACGCAAATGATCCTTGATTTCGCAAACCGCAAAACCCCCGCCTATATCGATTGCATCTTGAACTTTGTGCCAGTGGCGAGTCTGGCCGAAGGCCTCATCGCAGCGCGTGATAGCGGGCGCGTGGGCGAGCGATATCTACTCGGCGGCGACAGCACGCCGATGATTGACTTGTTGATGCTGATTGAGCGGCTCACCCGGCACCCCATGCCGAAAACAAAGCTGCCTTATGCGGTCGCGCTCGCTGCCGGCATTATCGATACGAAGCTGGTTGCACCGCTCACCGGCAAGCCGCCGAAAGCGCCGCTCACTGGAGTCAGGCTCGCTGGCCGGCGGGTTTCATTTTCGAGCGAAAAGGCGGCTCGCGATCTTGGCTGGCGCGCGTCGCCACTACAGCCGGCGCTCGAAGAAACGCTCAATTGGGCAAGGGGTGAGGGGCTGCTGAAAGACCTTTGAAGCGCTGGCAGACCGGGTGATACTTCTGATCCATGGAAACCGCTGCAGCACCTTCGCAAGCTGATCTAACCGCATGGCTCGGCGCGCGGCCTTTTGACGACTGGCGCGCGCAGTTTGATCGCGACGGCTTCTTGATGTTCAAGAATGTGCTGAGCGCGCAGCAGCTGGCGGATATTCGCGCGGCGCTGGCGCCGCATCTTGAGCAGGACATTACCGGCCGCAATGAATTTGAAGGCCGTAAGTCTAACCGCGTCTATGCGCTGCTGGCGAAGTCTCCCGTGTTTGCTGATCTCGCAACGCATCCCTTGGCGCTTTCCTTTGTAGAAGCAGACCTAGGCGCCGATTGTCTTTTATCGGCCTGCCTCGCGATCAACCTGCACCCCGGCGAGACGGCGCAGCCCTGGCATTTTGACGACAGCCATTACCAATGGCCGCGGCCAAGGCCGTCATTGGGCGTCAGCGCTTTCTGGGCGATCGACCCGATGACGACAACCAACGGCGCAACAGAAATTTTGCCGGGCAGCCATTTGTGGACCGATGATTTGATCCCCGGCGCCGCCGTGGAAAAGGACTTCGCGCAAGGGGGCGCAGCATTGGCAGAAGGTGAAGGCGACCATGAAGACGCGGTAAAGGCCGTTATGCCGGCGGGCTCCTTGATGCTCGCAAAGGGGAGTTTATGGCATCGCGGCGGCGCCAACCGTTCTGATACGCCGCGCCTCATTATCACGCCGCAATATTGCCCCGGCTGGACGCGGCAGCTTGAGAACATGGTACTGGCGGTGCCGCCGGATGTCGCCAAAGATCTGCCGGAACGCGCGCAACAATTGCTTGGCTATTCCATCCACCCGCCCTTTATGGGCTATGTGAACGGACGGCATCCGAAGCGCTTGATGGAGTAAGGCGCCTCAAGAATAAACCCGATCCTTCCAGCGGCCGCCTTCGCCCCGCCAATGGCGCGAGGCGGAGGATATGGTCATGCCGGTGAACAAGACGCCTGCGACCGGTAAAAGCGCCGCCTCCCATGGCGGGCGTTCGTATAGTTTAAGCGTTGGCCAATAGGTCATTGCCATCAATCCCCAGGCGGATACGCCAAAAAAAGCCGCGCGAAACGATCCGTGTCCGAATGGCCCGACGCCCGGCCAGCCAAGCGCAATGAGCGGCGGCGCGAGGAACAACAGCGCCATGATCAACACGACGCCCGCCAACAGGAGTGGCGAATAATGTAATTGCGTGTAGGCTGTGCGCGCCACCATGTTCCAGATCGAGGTGAGCGATTGGTTGTCGCGAAGGCTTGTCGCCTCATCGTCGGCAAGACCGATCCAGATCTTGGCGGATGGCGAGGCGTCTTTCATCGCCCGGGCGAGGGCGCAATCGTCGATCAGATTGTCTTTGAAACTTTCAACACCGCCGATCGCCGTCAGCGCATCCTTGCGCGCGAGCATCACACCGCCGGCTGCGGCGGCGACATTGCCATCAGGATCGTTGGCGCGCGGAAAGGGATAGAGCATCTGAAAAAAGTAAACGAAGGCGGGGATCAACAGCGAACCC
This sequence comes from Hyphococcus sp., assembly GCA_028285645.1. Classification (GTDB taxonomy): domain Bacteria; phylum Pseudomonadota; class Alphaproteobacteria; order Caulobacterales; family Parvularculaceae; genus Hyphococcus. Next base: position 20,204 of record JANQOV010000016.1, on the reverse strand, counting down.
CAGCCGCGCGCATCGAGACGCGCCATCAGGGAGGCAAGCGACAGGTTTTCCCGCTCCGACCTTGCGACGAGTGAGGCGAGCGCATCCGGCGCCAACACAATGTCCGCGTCTGTTAGCAGGACGTATTTTGCCCCGGGCGCTATTTTTTGAGCATGGGCGAGCCCATGATGCACCGCCCAGAGCTTGCCGGACCAGCCCGGCGGCAGGGGTGGGGGTTCGACAACCTCAAGCGTTCTAGATGGATCGGCCTTTGCTTTGGCAAAAGCGTCACGGGCGCGCTGGGCGGTGCCGTCGTCGGACAAGTCGTCAACGACGATGACGGACAACTGGCCGGGATAGCGGCTGCCCAAATGCCCGGCGACGACCCGCTCGATCGTGGCGGCCTCGTTGCGGGCGGGGATAACTGCCACGATTTCGGGCGAATCAGATGGCGCGGGCGCGTGGTCGAGGCGCTCGCTGGCGCGCCAGAAAGCCCCTCGGGCAAGGGCCAGATAGCCCCAGGCGATCAAAGCGGCGGCGGCGATAGGCAGCGCGTTCATAGCGTCATCCTTAACGCGCGAATAGCGTGCCCGCAAAGCTTGCATTTGACCCTGATTTGGCTCCAAAAAGTATCTAGCTTGCGGGGGATCGCTTGCCCTTGGGGGGCGAATGGATCATGTTGACCAATACTGCTCAGAAAGAACAAACGGAAGCTGCTCAGCCCGCGCTCGCTGAAGACGCGCCAACGCCTGCGGCCCAACAAGAGGCGTCGCCGGAAACGCCGTCGGGAAAAGGCGCCGGTGATGAAAACTTCCCGGTTGGCTCATTTCTATTGCCGAAAAAGCTACGACCGCATGTGGCGGTATTTTACGCCTTTGCGCGAGCGATCGACGATATCGCAGATAATCCGTCCCTGTCCGCGGAGCAGAAAATTATCCGGCTGCTAGCATTTGATGCGGCCCTCAAAGGGGAAACGGCGCTTGCCGTGGGTTATGAAAAAGCGCATGCGCTGCGCAAGAGTTTGAATGAAACAAATGTGACGACCAAACACGGGTCCGATCTAATCGCTGCATTTGTGCAGGACGCCAAAAAGAACCGCTACGAGACCTGGGACGAACTCCTCGGCTATTGCGAGCTTTCCGCGAACCCGGTTGGGCGCTATTTGCTTGACCTTCATGGCGAAGACGAAAGCGCCAAAAAATATTCGGATGCATTGTGCACCGTCTTGCAGATTGTCAACCATCTGCAGGACTGCGGCGATGATCGGCGCGAACTCGACCGTGTTTATGTCATTGGCGAATGGATGCGTGCAGAAGGCGCAGAATTGGAAACGCTCGACAACGCAGAGACGACGCCTGCCATGCGCCGAGTGATGAACAAAATGCTTGACGGTTGTGAAGCGTTGATGGTCGACGCGCGCGAGTTGCCGGGCGCTTTATCATCGAAAAGCCTTGCTATGGAGTCAGCCGTTATCGTCAATCTTGCGGATCGATTGATTACGCTCTTACGAAAAGGCGATCCGCTGGCGTCGCGGGTTGCGTTGCGGCGTATCGATTTTCTCGTTGCAGGCCTGCGCGGCGTTGTCGGCGGGTACTTCGCCGCTGGAAATGGTCGCGCGAAGGAGCGCACAGCGTCGGCGTGATCCAGGAGCATGCGAGCCCGCCGCTGATCTCCGCCGCCGCCGCCCGCAGCGACGCTTATGAAACCGTCAAGCAATCGGGCACTTCTTTCGGCGCAGGCATGCGTATTCTCTCTGCAGAACGCCGGGCGGCCATGTATGCAATTTACGCCTTTTGCCGCAAGGTCGATGACATTGCTGATGAGGATGGATCCCGCGAAGAAAAGCGCGCCGGCCTTAAGGAGTGGCGTAACGAGATTGACCGGGTCTATGATGGCGCGCCCGCAACATCGACGGGCGTTGCGCTGCTGGAGCATGTTCACCGGTTTCATCTGCCTAAGGAAGAGTTCAACCTGGTCATCGAAGGCATGGAGATGGATGCGGAAGGCCCGATTATCGCGCCAACGATGGTAGACCTCTTTGCCTATACCCGCCGCGCAGCTGGCGCTGTTGGGATGCTGTCCATGCCGGTGTTTGGCGCGCCGGCGTGCAAGGCTTCAGATGATTTCGCGCTCTCCCTCGGTGATGCGTTGCAACTCACCAACATATTGCGGGACATCGAAGAGGATGCGGAAGAAGGCCGGCTCTATCTGCCGCGCGAACTCCTTGAGCAATATGACTGCCCGCTTGATCCAGACGCGATTGCGACAGCGCCGGGGCTGCCAGACGTGCGCGCTGCGCTTGCCGTTATAGCGCGGCGTAAATTCGCCGAGACCCGTCAGGCGCTGAAATCGCTCGATTGGAAAGTGCTGCGGCCAGCGCTCTTAATGATGGGCGTTTATGAGCGCTATCTCGACAAAATGACCGCGCGCGGCTGGGCCAATGGACAGCTCAAAATCGAACTGTCGAAGCTTGAAAAAACTTTTATCGCGGCCCGGTGGTTTGTCGCGCCAAAGCTGGTATTGAAGCCGCATGACGAAGTATGATGACAGCGGCTATATGGCGGACCGGCCAATTCTCCCAGATCAGTGGAAGACTGTGGTTCCAGACATGCCGCATGGCGTGGTCATCGCGAACAACACTGTGCCGCCAGGCATTCTTTTCATCCAGAATTTTTTGGACGTCGATACATGCGACGCCATCGTTGCTGAATGCGACAAACAATCCGGCGTGGCGCATACAGTGATGTCAAAAGAAGGCGGGTTGCCGACGGTTCAAGATCAAATTCGCGTTTCTGAGATGATTGATGTCAGGGGATTAAAGACGAATGTCGTTGATATTGTCCGTTCGACCTTTGCTGAGGTCGTGGGCCCGCATTTCGGCAAAGATATCGAATGGTTCGAGTTGCCGGAAATAATACGCTATCGGCAAGGCGGCGAGTATAAACCGCATGCAGATGCGGATAACTGGGATGAAGAAGGCAAAAGTTGGTACCGTTCCCATGATCGCGATTTGTCGATCCTGATCTATCTCAATCAAGAATTTACGGGCGGTGAAATTGTGTTTCCCAATTTCGGTTTGAGCTTGCCGCCGAAAAAGGGCCTTATGATCGCGTTTCCGGCGGACAGCCGCTACTTGCATACGGCGCGGCCGGTAACGTCGGGCGTCCGCTATGCGCTGGTGTCCTGGGCGGCGGTGAAAGACGGCCCGCGCATTCACGATAAGCCGCGCGACCACTCGATCAGGATGTAACCTGTCATGAGCCGCGTTCACATCATCGGCGCCGGTCTTTCCGGTCTCGCGGCTGCGGTGCGTCTTGCGAAGGATGGTTGCTCCGTTGTTGTTTATGAGAGCGCCGGGCAGGCGGGCGGTCGATGCCGATCATTTTATGACAAGCATCTCGAACGCCAGATTGACAACGGCAATCACCTGATCATGTCCGGCAACAAGGCGGCGCGCGACTATCTCGATCTAATCGGCTCCGAGGAACCGCTAACCGGACCGCCTTTTGCGACTTATCCTTTCGTCGATGTTAAATCGGGCAAGCGTTGGACCGTACGCATCAATGACGGACCGATCCCGTTTTGGGTGTTTGACAAACAATGGCGCGTCCCGGACACGAAAGTGATGGACTATGTGAAGGCGGCGTCCATTGCCTTTGCCAGCGATGACAAGACTGTCGCCGATGTCGTGGACAGAAAAAGCAGTCTTTACGAACGCTTCTGGGAACCGTTGACCCTTGCGGTCCTCAACACAACGCCGCAACGCGGTCAGGCAAAGCTCCTCTGGCGGGTCATCCGGGAAACCTTCCTGCTTGGCGGTTTGGCCTCGGTCCCGCTTGTCGCACGGGAAGGCCTTGGGCCGGCGTTCATCGATCCGGCGGTCGCGTTTATTGAGCGCCATGGCGGTGCCGTGCGGCTTAATGCGCGATTACGCGTAGTACAGACGGACTCAGCTCGCATCACTGGTCTCGAATTTGTCGATGAAACCGTTGATGTCGGCGACAAGGATCAGGTCATCCTTGCGTTGCCGCCAACGCGCCTTAGGCAGATCATGCCGGCGCTTGATCCGCCGACGGACGACGCGAGCATTCTCAACATCCATTATCGGCTCGGGCGCCCGGTTCCCACCCAAGCCCTTGGCGACGGGCCCTTCATCGGCATGATCTCGTCTGATGGACAGTGGGCGTTTGTGCGCGACGACGTCATCAGCATTACGACATCGGCGTCTAATGCGCTCGGAACAGATGATCGTCCCAATGACGATGTGGTCTCTCAGATTTGGAGAGAAACACAAATCGCCCTTGACCTTGGCGACCAGGATTACGAGCGTGTGCGGGTAATCCGTGAAAAGCGCGCGACGCCGGACCAGTCGCCCGCCGGCGCCGCCAAGCGCTTAAATGCCGAAACCGACTATGCTAACCTCTTCCTAGCCGGTGACCATACCGACACTGGCGTACCGGCGACCATTGAGGGCTCTATTCGGTCAGGCAATCGCGCAGCTTTGCTTGCAACTGCCCGCCTGGACTAATATCTGGTTTTGGGGATGGTTAAGGGATTGGAGCTGGGAAGCTGGCTGACATCTTTATTTCATATGCGCGCCCTGACCGCGACAGAATGGCGGTGCTCGCGGCCGCGATGGAGGCGCAAGGCCTATCCGTCTGGTGGGACTCTAATATCGACGGCGGCGTTGAGTTCTCGCGTGTCATAGAAAGAGAGCTCAAGGAAGCAAAGAATGTCGTTGTCGCCTGGTCGGAAGCTTCTGTGGATTCCCACTGGGTGCGCGATGAAGCGGAATATGCGCGCCAAGCGCAAAAGCTGTTGCCGATCACGCTGGACGGCATACCGCCGCCCATGGGCTTTCGGCAAATTCATGCGATAGATTTTTCCGAGTGGGAGGGTGCAGAAGACGCCGCTCCATTGCAAATGCTGTTGCATTCCCTGGGCGATGAAAAGACGCCGCCGAGCCCTGTCGCCTCCGGCATTCCAGCGCCGGCGCCATTACACGATCCGCGGTCTAAAAAGCCGTCGATTGCGGTCTTGCCGTTTGCTGTCATGTCTGCCGATCCGGAGATGGAGTTTCTGGTTGACGGGCTCACTGAAGACTTGATCACGGCTCTATCGACCAACCGGCATCTTGCCGTTGCAGCGCGAACGTCTGTTTTCGCCTACAAAGATAAGTCTGTAGACATTCGAGATGTCGGGCGCGCGCTTAACGTCCGTTATGTGGTTGAAGGAAGCGTACGCGCTATGGGCGAACGCGCGCGTGTTTCAGCGCAGTTTATCGAGGCGGAAAGCGGCGCTCATATCTGGGCGAATAAATATGATCTTGAACTGAAGGAATTTACGGCCGCGCCTGACGAAGTGGTTGAAAAAATCACCGCCAGTATAGGCGCGCAATTGATCTGGGCGGAAGCAGACCGGGCGGAACGCACGGATGAATTCGATCTCGGTTCCTGGGAGCTCATACAAAAAGCGTCCGCCGCCATCGGGCGCAGCGCCGGCTCGCGCGCAACCATGCTGGAGTGCGTCGCGCAACTCAACCGCGCCATCGAATTGGAGCCCGATTCCGGGCTCGCCCATGCATTATTGAGCTGGTTCTATAACGCCGCCATCACCAACAGCGTCTTTGTCGATGACGAGTTTCCGACATTTCTCGAAAACGCCAAGAAACATTTGCGGATCGCCCGCGATCTTGTCGGCAATGACTATCTTTGCCTGATGTGGATCGGCGCCACCGAAAGCTATGGCGGCATGAATGAGCAGTCATTAAAGACGCTCCGAAAGGTGCTGGATCGCAACCCGGCCAATGCAGAAGCCTGGTTTCACATTTCGCAGACCTACGCCTTTATGGGCCGTTATGACGAAGCGCGTCAGGCGATCACCCGGGCGACGGAACTAGCGCCGGAAGCGGGCTTTGGCCTGCAGCATGGCTGGTATCGCGGCGTTGTCGAATATCTCGCCGGCAATTACGAGGAAGCGCTGCCGCTTGTGCTCAATCAGGTAGTCAATTTTCCGGAATACGGCATTGCAAATTCCTGCGCCGCGCTCTTGTCGGCAATCGCTGGCGATGAGGAAAGCGCACATAAATACATGCGCCGACTGAAAAAACACAATCCGCAAATGACCGTAAAGCGGCTTGCCCTGTTGATCCTTAATCAAAAGGATCAGGAAAAGGCCAAACGCGAACATACGCTGATGCAAAAAATCTGGGACGACGCCGGCGAGCCGGGGGAGTCGGATTGACTTCGCGCATCGTTTACATCGCAAGTTTTAGGTTCAGCAGATGACGGGATTTGTCGCCGTCATTTGTGGGCTGAAGTCCGAAGCAGCGGCTGTGCGCGCAGCCACTGGCAAGGACGCCCGCATCAGCATTGGCGTTTCCGGCGCCAATGCTGCGCGCGCGGAAAAGATCGCCAATGAGTTCTGTGAAAAGGGCGCCTGCGCTGTTGTCAGCGTTGGCGTATCAGGCGGGCTCGACCCTAGTCTTGCGCCGGGTGATTTGGTGTTGTCGCAGCGGGTCTCAACGAAGGAGGGCGTCAGTTCGTCCGTCGCTGCGCCGACGCTCGCCGATGTTTTCGACAAGACGCACCAGCGCACCGCCGGCGGGGTGATCGTTTATGGGTCTGACGAAATCATTCAAGCAGCAGAAGACAAAGCTGCGCTGTTTGAAACCATGCACGCCATTGCCGTTGATATGGAAAGTCACGGATGCGCGCGGGCGGCGGCTGACGCCGGCGTTCCCTTTCTTGTCATCCGGGCGATTGCAGATCCGGCGGACCGCGCCTTGCCAAAGGCGGCGCTCAATGCCGTCGCGCCGAATGGCTCAACACGTACTTTCGCAACACTTTGGCGCGCCTTGCGCGATCCAAAGCAGTTTCCGCAATTGATGCAGTTGGGGCGCGATTCAGACGCCGCGCTGAAAACCCTACGCCGCGACCTCGGCCCGCTTTTTCGCCGGCTTTTTCTCAGCCTCGATCTTTGACATCTCGGCCTCGACGATTTGTTCGTGAACGTCTTCAGCGGGCCGCGCGTTCGAAAGATCGATTTCCGGCGCCATGGGACCCTCGGTTTTGATCTTGAACATGTTGGACAGCTTGAAGACTTTCATGGGGTTTTTGACGGCGTCCATAGCCGCGGTCGGCTCATAGCCGCAATGGGCCATGCAGTTGGCGCATTTTTCATATTTGCCGGTGCCGTATTTTTCCCACTCCGTGGTCTCCATCAATTCCTTGAAAGTCGACACATAGCCTTCGCCGAGGAGATAGCAGGGTTTTTGCCAGCCAAAGACGTTGCGTGTCGGCGAGCCCCAAGGCGTGCACTGATATTCCTGATTGCCGGCGAGGAAGTCCAGGAACAAGGTTGAGTGGGACAGGTTCCACTCGCGGCCGCGCTCCTTGCCGATTTTGAAAACGTCGCGGAAAAGCTGCTTGGTTTTCTTGCGCGACAGGAAGCTTTCCTGGTCTTCCGCGCGTTCATAAGCGTAGCCAGGAGAGATCGAAATGTTGACGCCAAGATCGGTGGCGAAGTCGAGATAGTCAGCGACCTGTTTGGCGCTCATATTGTCGAAGATCGTCGCATTGACATTAACCTGAAAGCCGCGCTCTTGCGCTGCTTTGATTGCTTTCACCGCAATCTTGAACGTGCCTTTCTGGTCGACCGCGTGGTCATGTTCTTCTTCAAGGCCGTCGAGATGCACCGAGAAAAACAAAAACGGCGAAGGTTCAAACAGGTCGAGCTTCTTTTCCAAGAGCAGCGCGTTGGTGCAAAGCGAAACGAACTTCTTGCGCTTCACGATGCCCGCAACGATTTCGCCGATCTCTTTATGGATCAATGGCTCGCCGCCGGGGATTGCGACGACAGGCGCGCCGCATTCGTCCACCGCGTCAAAGCACTCCTGCACGGAAAGGCGCTTGTTAAGGATCGGCGCCGGATAATCGATCTTGCCGCAACCGGGGCAGGCGAGATTGCAGCGAAAGAGCGGCTCCAAAAACAATACCAGCGGATATTTCTCACGGCCCATCAAAGTCTGCTTGAGGACGTAAGCGCCAACGCGGGCCTGCTGGTGGAGAGAAACGGACATAGGAAACTCCGAAACCTTGTGTTTATGTGTTTTCGTTCAGGCGCTTTCGACAGCCCAGGCTTTCATCGCATCTTCTGCGCGCGGGACGTCAGCAAGTTCTCGCGGCAGTTTGAAGTGAATGTTTTCTTCAACGCCATCGAGGGTCTCAACAGAGACCTCGCGGTGGTTTTTGAGGCGCTCGATGGTTTCTAAAACCAGTTTCTCGGGCGCTGAGGCGCCGGCGGTAACGCCGACTGTTTCCACGCCCTCAAGCCAGGCGGGATTGAACATCGACGCATCCTCGATGAGGTAGCTCGGGATGCCGAAATTCTCGCCGATCTCGCGTAAGCGGTTGGAGTTCGATGAGTTGTGCGCGCCGACGACCAACAGCAGGTCAACCTGTTTGGCAAGCGCAATGACCGCCGTCTGACGGTTTTGCGTCGCGTAGCAAATGTCTCGTATGTCGGGCCCGACGATTGCCGGAAAGCGCGCCTTGAGGGCGGCGATGACGTCCTTGGTGTCGTTCACCGAGAGCGTCGTTTGCGTGACGAACGCAACCATTTCCGGATCAGCGACTTCCAGCGCTTCGACTTCATCGACTTCGCTTAAGACATGCACCGTGCCGGGGATTTGCCCCAGCGTGCCTTCAACTTCCGGGTGGCCGATATGGCCGATGAGCACAATGTCATAGCCTTTGGCGGCGTAGCGGCGGCCTTCTTTATGGACTTTGGTGACAAGCGGGCAGGTGGCGTCGATGACGTCGAGTTCCCGCACCAGCGCGCCTTCTTCAACCTTCCGGGCAACCCCATGGGCGGAAAACACCGTAACGGCGCCAGTTGGGATCTCATCGACTTCCTCGACAAAAATCGCGCCACGCTCCCGCAGCGTATCCACCACATATTTGTTGTGGACAATCTCGTGGCGGACATAGACAGGGGCGCCGAATTTTTCGAGCGCCCGCTCGACAATGTCGATCGCCCGCTCCACGCCGGCGCAAAATCCCCGCGGCTGCGCCAGAATGACTTTCAACTGCTCAGATGCCGCCGTCATAAACGTCGCCCCTCAGGATGCTCCAAAATTACCATTCCCCCCTAATTTTGGATCAGGGGCCCGCTGCAGATAAGTTTATTCCATGCCCGCACAAGGGCGGCAAGCGCATCTTCGATGCGGATTTTGAATCATTCTAACGGCTCTTGCGCTGCAGTGCAAAATAAACCGGATTCACGGCTGCGAGATAGTGAGCGAGGCCCGATGCGCCGTGAGATGCTGGGATGCGGCCGCTTGGCGCTGGGGCTCGCCTCGTGTAGCCTTGGCCCCAGTCGGGGTTTGGGCTTTGCAAGAGGGGTGACTTTCCAATGTTTAAACGGTTTTTCGGCGGCGAGACCGCCGACTTAAGCGATGGCGCGTGGCCGGCCTCCAAGATTTTGGCGGCGCTGAAATCCCGCTATGGCGGCGTCGACAAAGTCGGCGAGGACGGGCCGATCAAGGTCTACAAAGTCGAGGATAACGGCGTGAACTTCGTGGTCGCGCTGATGCAATCGGCGCCGGGCTCCGGCAAGGTGATCGAGATCGGCTTTCTGGCGCGGTTTGTCGGCTTCCCGACCAACGCGCAGATGATCGAGACCATCAACCGAAATTTGCATATCAGCGTCGTGGCGCTTGAGGGGAATGACCTTTTCCTGATGGCGGGGGTTTCGGTGAACGGTCCATATGACGATGCGCAATTCATGCTGCTGCTCGAAAGCTGGCGCCGCGATCTGGCGGTAACGCTCGCCAATCTTTCCGGCGATCAGGCGTCTTACGCTGACGCTTTTCCGGTGGCGAAAATGGCGGCGGCGAGAAATTTGGCGACGAATACGGCGCCGCATGCCGATGGCGACATGTCCCTTGACATGCTGTCGAGCTTTCTAGGCGTTAAACCTTCAAAGCAAATGCTGGTTTGCGATGTCTGTAATGGCCGCGGCAAGCGCGGCCTGATTGCGCGCACATGCGGTGAGTGCGATGGTGTGGGGATGGTTTGAGGTTGCGCCGGCGCGACGGTTGATCGAGTGCTATTGATCCCATAAACGCGTGATCCATGACTGCATTCAAAGAGACCATCGCCGAAACCGCAGCGCTCATCGAAACAGCGCTCGATGACTTCCTGCCAACCTGCGACGGGCCGCTCGGCCGAGTTGCGGACGCCATGCGCTGGGGCGCGCTTGACGGCGGCAAGCGCTTGCGCCCGTTTCTGGTGATCGCCGCCGCGGATATGTTCGACGCACCGCGCGCACGATCGGTGCGGGTCGGTTGTGCGGTGGAGATGATCCATTGCTACAGCCTGATCCATGATGATCTGCCGGCCATGGACGACAGCGATCTGCGACGCGGGCGTCCCTCGGTGCATAAGAAATATGATGACGCAACGGCGATACTGGCGGGTGACGCGCTGTTGACGCAGGCGTTTGAAATTCTCGCGGAAGAAGAAACCCATCCCGACGGCGTCGTCCGCTGCCACATCGCGCTGGAGCTCGCCCGCGCCTCCGGCAAGGCGGGCATGGTTGGCGGTCAGATGATTGATATCTATGCGGAGCAAAAAGACTTCGACCTTGCCGGCGTCACGCAATTGCAGCGCCTTAAAACCGGCGCGTTGATTCGCTTTTCTGCGCGGGGCGGCGGCATGGTCGGCGGCGGCTCAGATGACGAGGTTGCAGCGCTGACGGCTTATGCGGAGGACCTGGGTCTTTCCTTCCAGATTGTCGACGACATTCTTGACGCGACCCAGGACGCCGAGACCCTCGGCAAACCGGCGGGCCAGGACGCCGAGATGGACAAGGCGACTTTCATCAAGCTCCTCGGCATGGATGGCGCCAAAGCCAAGGCGGCGGAACTCGTCAGCAGCGCCAAGGCGCATCTCGACCGCTTCGGCGATGCCGCTGCGCCCCTGAAAGGTGCCGCTGATTTCGTCTTTGAACGGAAGAGTTAGGGTCTTTGCGTCATTCCAGGCGCCATTTGTCTGCTTTGGACGCATGTAACGTCTGGAATGACGGTTTGGTTCATAGTTGATTCCGTACACGTCACAAGGGAATTTCTCCCGTTAAACACGAAAATCGACCGTCGATTGGGGCCCCAACCCCAATCGACCCCGCTTTCGGGGGGTGAGGTTCGACCGTTTGCGGAGCAAACGCAGCGAACCGAACGAAAAGCAGCGGTAGATGACGTCGGGCTCAAGTATACACCCAAACTTCAGCTATAGGATATCTATCCTATACCCCTCTGACCGGGATTATGCTTCGGGCATGAATGAAGAAGTGGAACGAGCGATTGGTTCGACTCACCTATCGCCGTCATCCCAGCGCAAGCTGGGTTCCAGGGTCGGCGACCTTAGCATTTGCCGCCCCTGGATCCTGTTGATGGTTCCCATCCATCAACGCGTCAGGATGACCCCGATGAAAACGACCGGCGCCCGTTCTCGCCACGCCATACGCAACAAAATGCTAATGTTGAGAAAGCGCAATCACCAACCGCAACAAAGACAAGGAGTTGGCGACGAAGACACCAGACCACATTTGCGAACGGCCTTACGCGCACACGACAAAGGGCCGGCTTTTGTCGGCGCCGTGAAGACCGTAGGATCACACGATGCCCGACGGCGCTGAGCAAATTGAAGCCGCTTTACCGGAAAAGTTCGAGGCGTGGTTTAAGAGCCGCGGCTGGCGCCCGCGCGCGCACCAGCTTGAGTGCCTTACAGCGGCGCGGGAAGGGCTGTCGCATCTTCTCATTGCACCCACCGGCGGCGGCAAGACCATGGCGGGCTTCCTGCCTGTCCTGATCGAACTCGACGGACGCGAAACGCCAAGCGAAGGTCGCCTGCACACGCTTTATATATCGCCTCTAAAAGCGCTCGCGGTGGACATCGCCCGCAATGTGGAAGCGCCGGTCAAGGAGATGGACCTTGACGTCACGCTCGAAACCCGCACGGGCGATACGCCGGCGTCGCGGCGGCAACGTCAGAAATTTCACCCGCCGGACATATTGCTGACGACACCTGAAAGCTTGTCGCTGTTGCTTGCGAACGCTGACGCTGCAACTTACTTCAAGGGTCTTCGCACGATCATCCTTGACGAGCTTCACGCGCTCATCCCCAACAAGCGCGGGCATTTATTATCGCTCGCCATCGCGAGGCTGCGGGCGATAGCCCCGGCGCTACGACTCACTGGCCTTTCCGCCACCGTCCCCGATGCGCGGCCGTTGATTGATTATTTGACGCCGCAAAACTCAGCTAATGCGGTCTCCGCAAAGCTGATCCGCGGTCGGTCCGGCGCAAAACCTGACGTTGATGTGCTGGTCTCCGAAGAACGCATTCCCTGGTCAGGCCATTTAGGTCGGCACGCCTTTATGGAGGTCTACGAGAAGGTCAAAGAGGCGAACCTTGCGCTTGTCTTTGTAAACACCCGCAGTCAGGCTGAGATGACGTTCGCCTCGCTCTGGGATTTGAACGATGATGGTTTGCCGATCGCTTTGCATCATGGATCGCTGGAAGTCGCGCAACGGCGCAAGGTGGAAGCGGCTATGGCGCGAGGCGACTTGCGCGCTGTTGTTTGCACCTCAACGCTCGATCTCGGCATTGATTGGGGCGATGTTGATCTTGTCATTCAAATGGGTGCGCCGAAGGGCGCAAGTCGCCTGACCCAGCGCATCGGCCGCGCCAATCACCGTATGAATGAACCGAGCCGGGCGCTTCTAGTGCCGGCAAACCGCATGGAGTTTTTGGAATGCATCGCCGCCAAGCAGGCGATCGAGGAGGGCGCGCTTGACGGCGATCCGCCCCGCGCCGGTACGCTTGATGTGTTAGCGCAGCACATTCTTGGAACCGCATGCGCTGCGCCCTTTGATCCTGATGCTCTTTATAAGGAGATTATCAGCGCATCGCCTTACGCCAAACTTGCCCGCAAGGATTTCAACGATGCTGTCGAATTCGTTGCAACCGGCGGCTACGCCCTCAAGCGTTACGAAAAGTATCGTAAGATCGTCAAAACCGAAGACGGACGTTACCGCATTCGCGACAAGCGCGCCGCCCAGCAATATCGCATGAACGCCGGCACCATTGTCGAGGCGCCAACGCTCAACATCCGCTTGCAGGGAAAGAAGTCAAAGCGCGCCGGTTATAAACTGGGCACGGCGGAAGAATGGTTCTTTGAAGGCTTATCGCCAGGCGACGCGTTTTACTTTGCAGGGCAAGTCTTGCGCCTTGAGCGGATCGAGGGAACTGATGCGGTGGTAACGCGCACCGCTGATGATAATCCGCGGCTGCCCATGTGGGGCGGCGCCAAGTTTCCCTGGTCGACTTACCTCGCGGACCGGGTGCGCCAGATGCTCTATGATCCCGAGAGTTGGAATGCTTATCCCGAGCAGGTGCAGTTCTGGCTCGAAAAGCAGCGGGAGGTGGCTGCGCTGCCGGAGCCTGACGCGCTATTGGTCGAGACTTTTCCGTATACGAACCGGTATTTCCTTGTGTGTTATCCGTTTGACGGCTGGCTCGCGCACCAAACGCTCGGGATATTGCTTACCAAACGGCTGGAACGTCTTGGTAAACAGCCCATCGGTTACGTGCCGACGGAATATGCGCTTTCGATCTGGGCGCGCCAAGACATGAGCGATGTCGACATGGAAGCGCTCTTTGACGAAGACATGCTCGGCGACGACCTTGAAAGCTGGCTGAGCGATGCGCTGCTTATGAAGCGCACCTTCCGCAATTGCGCGGTGATCGCTGGGCTGATCGAGCGAAAGCATCCGGGGCAGGAAAAGTCCGGCCGGCAAGTCGCATTTTCCGCTGACCTCATTTACGACGTCTTGCGCGATCACGAACCGGACCATCTGTTGATGCGCGCCGCCTGGGATGACGCCTCCGGCGGCTTTCTTGATCTCGGGCGGTTGCAGGCGCTGCTAACGCGCGTCAAAGGGCGCATCACCCCATCAAAGCTCACACGTGTTTCGCCACTCGCGGTTCCAGTGATGCTTGAAATCGGGCGCGAGATTGTCGCCCGCGACGCGTCGGAAGCGATGTTAAAGTCTGCCTCCGAAGCGTTGATTGATGAAGCGATGGGATCGGCGCGGGAGGGATTCTCGAGTTAGTTGCGACGCAGAAGGTGTTTCTCTTGTTCTATCAAAACGCCTCGAAAAGCGGTGTCAGATCGTCCGTTTCCAGACCAAGCGGAATAACAAAGTCAATATTTTTGATTGAATTCACATCGCCATAAATCTCAATACCGACGACAGCTTCCAGGTTTTCCTCTTCCATTTTTTTGCTGATGGCCGGGTAGACGTTCATCGGCGCGAAAGCATAAGACGCATTGTTTTTGAACGGAAAGCTCGACAGCAGCGCTTCAGCCTCGGGCAAGACGAATTGTGGAAAGGCTGCACGCCATTTTTCTTTTTCATCGTCCGAAAGGCCGTCGATCCGGCAGGCGATGATGCTGCGCAGTTCTTCAGGCGGCGTTCCCGGAGGATCCAAATAGAGACTGAGGCTGTTGCAGTTTGTAAGGCCCGCCGCTTCCCATGCGGTTTGAAAGCGGGTCCATGCGCCGCCGAGATCCTTATAGGGACCGCGATGCGTCGCGTAGACAATCTCGGCCGGACCGTATGAGCCGCGTTTAACGTCTACTGGCGTAAAGCCGCCCATAAAGGCGTAGCCGCCCAAAAGAGCGAGAAAAAGAACAAACGCAATAGCGAAGATGGTCTTCAGGATCGACATGAAGCGCTCCTAGCTCCTAAAATTACAGCGGGTTCTCCCACGCCATCATCCTGTTTTCGACGTGAGGCTTTCCGTTCGCAGCAAACAGCATAAGGTGAGTAGATGACAACTGATCGGTCACTGATCTCAATCAATGGCGAGGCGCTAGCCCCCGATCCTCTCGGCGGGCTTTACTGGCCGCGGGAAGAGACTCTGATCGTTTCCGACCTCCACTTCGAAAAAGGCTCAAGTTTCGCCGCCAAGGGCGTCATGCTGCCCCCTTACGACACCCGCACCACGTTGTTGCGCCTTTCGGCGTTAACGCGCCGCTACGGTCCGAAACGAATCATCTCCCTTGGCGACGCCTTTCATGATGGAGAAGCGGAAGCGCGCATGGCCGAAGAAGATGCGGCGTTGCTTGAAGCGTTGATGGCTGAGGCCGCATGGACCTGGGTCCTCGGCAATCATGATCCGGAACCGCCGCAACGCTTTGCGGCGGAGACTGTGGAAACGTTAACTATTGGATCGCTTTCCTTCCGCCATGAACCGTTGGCGGGGCCGGCAGCGGGCGAGATTGCCGGGCATTTGCACCCTTGCGCCCGGGTTTCGAACGAAGGCCGGATTTTGCGGCGGCGCTGTTTCGCCGTTGGAGGAGGTCCGGGCGAAGAGCGGGTCATCATGCCGGCGATGGGGGCTTATACAGGCGGCCTCAACGTTCTGGACGAAGCTTATGACGGGCTGTTCGAGGCCGTCACCGCCTGGGTCATGGGCGCAGACGGGGTCTATCCCATCGCAAGGTCGCTGTTGGCGCCAGAAATCGGTTTAGAACGTCGGCGGGCTGGTTGACAGCCCCATGGCGTTTGACTATCTCCCCCGTTCTCGAAGCACCAAGGGCCAGACCGATGAAAGTCCGTTCATCATTGAAATCGCTGAAAAAACGGCACAAAGACTGCCGCGTCGTTCGGCGCAAGGGCCGTGTCTATGTCATCAACAAGACGCAGCGGCGCTTCAAGGCCCGCCAAGGCTAGGCGCATTCACGAAATCTTTCTTGGGATTTAAGGGTTTAGGCGTTAAACTTGGCGCTATGACCCGGCTTTCGTGTGTCTTTTCTGGGGTTGTGGCGGGGGCTTTGGCCCTTGCCGGTCCGGCCTATGCAGACCAGACCGATCCGCGTCTTGATACGCTGTTCGAGGAACTGCGTGTTGGCGAGGCGATCCGGGCGGAAGAGAACGTAGCCCGGATTATGGAGATCTGGGCCGACGCCGAGAGTGACACCGTCGACATCCTTTACGAGCGCGCCTCGTTGAGCGCTGATGAAGGCGAGTTTGATCTCGCTTCGACGCTGCTCGACCATGTTGTCGGTCTCGCGCCCAATTTCGCGCAAGGATACGCCCTGCGCGGCGCCGTCAGGCTCGCGGACGAAGATCGCGCTGGCGCGGTTGAGGACTTTTCAAAAGTGCTCGAGCTCGAGCCACGGCACTTTGAAGTGCGTACTGCGCTTGCAGAACTATTGCTCGCAGGCGGCGACAAGCACGACGCTTACGACATGTTCCAGAAGGTGCTTGAGTGGAACCCCCATGACGAGCACGCTCGCAGCCGTGCGCGCGCCTTGCGGCGGGAACTCGACGGTCAAGAGATTTAGTTTTCCACAATCGTGCGATTGCGCTTGCGAAATTGCCGGCGCCGACCTTAACTCACCTCCCACGCACATCGCTAAATAATTAGTGCACTGAATATAAAAGATGGTGAGGCAATAGAGTCATGGCGGACGGTTCAGCAACTATCGAAGGCGCAACGACGATTGCAGCGGACCGGCTGCGTTCCTTTATTGAGCGTGTCGAACGGCTCGAAGAAGAAAAAACGACCATCATGAATGACGTCAAGGAAGTCTACGCTGAAGCCAAGGGCGAAGGCTATGATGTCAAAACCCTGCGCAGCGTGGTTCGCATCAGGAAGATGGACCGCGCCGAACGGCAGGAACAGGAAGCGCTGCTTGATCTTTATTTGTCAGCGCTAGGCGAGGGTTGATCCTACCGCCGGTCGCCGGCGACAATTTCTTTTAACGCTTGTTCAAACGCCGCGCCAGATCGTTCGGCGCTAAACGTTTCAGAGCGCGCCCGTGCTGCGTCAGAAGCTTTTTGCCATTCACCATTCTTCATGGACAAAATGCGTGCTGCGGCTGTGGCGACACTTTCGCAGTCGGGTTCTATCAAAGCGCCGCAGGCTTCAGTGATTATTTCCGGCGCGGCTCCGGCTGGCGTTGCAACCACCGGCGTGCGGCAAGCTAGGGCTTCGAGGATCGGCAGCCCAAAGCCTTCTTCGATGCTGGTGAACAGCCAAACGTCGCACGCTGCGTATAGGTTTGGAATTGCGTCCTGCGCAGGAGACGAGTGAAATTCGAGCCAATCCGGCAACGTGGTTTGATCACTCGGGTTGACGCGCCCGAAGGCGAGGACGCGAAGATCATCGAATGATTTTCGCAACGCTTCGCAGGCGGCGATGGCGAGCGGCGCGTTTTTTAGCCGGGCGCCGGAATAAACGAAGCCGACCGTCGGCCGCGATTGCTTTGTGCGAACGGGCGTATTGAAGCGATGCGTGTTGACGCCGTTCTCAACAACAATGGCGTCATCAATTTTATATTCGCGTTTGAGAACATTCTGCAGCCATCGCGATACGGCGATCTTTCGCGTGGGCAAAAGGTGAACCGCGTGCGCCCGCGTCGCTTGACCATGGGGTAAGACGGCTTCATGCCCTTGCACAAAATGAACTTTTGCGCCTTTTTCTGGCGGCATCATGCCGAGCCATTCAACGGTTTCCCACCAGGTTGCAATTGTCACATCCGCATTCGGAATATCGTCAGGCGTGATGGTGTTGGCGTTCTGAAAGATGGTGAGTTGAAGACCGGCGTCTTCGTATATTTTCGGATCGATCGGCGCACGACTGCGCCATTTGCCTTGTTTGAGCAAACGAAATTGCTCACGCAGCGAAATAGTGTCGGCGCCAAGGGCGAACAAACTCGCCTCGTGGCCTGCATCTTTCAGATATTTTGCGTGGCTGGCAATGATGCGGGCGCCGCCATCGACCAAGGGTCGGATAATCAGAAAATTTACGCGCACGAGCGGGCCTCAACCGGGTATTTAACAAACGCCCGTAAAGCGGCGTTGCCATCAACGGCGACAGGTATAAACGCTTTATCCTAAATAGCGATGCAAATGACGACGATTGCGGCCGCCGTCATTTGACTTTGTCAGTCAGCCCGCACGGCGGATCTCCAGATCATGTTCGCGCAATTTGCGATAGAGCGTTGAGCGCCCCATGCCCAGCCGCCGCGCGACCTCGGACATCTTACCCTCATAAGTTTCAATGGCCAGTTGGATCAGATCGCGTTCGATTTCCTGAAGCGAGCGCAGATGACCTTCGCGGTCGAATATCGCAATGTTGTCATCCGCAGGCTGGCCGCCATGAAGTTCGCTGTTTTCTGAAGTATCTTCGAATGCGGCAGGTTCCTGGTCAAAGTCGCCGCCGATAAGCGGCGGGCCGGACGTAATGCCCGCCTCTTTGAACTCTTCACTGAGGAATGGAAAGTCCTCAGCGGACAAGTATGCGCTTTCCGCCAGGACGACGGCGCGGAAAATCGTATTTTCGAGCTGCCGAACATTGCCCGGCCATGGCTGAGCGGTGAGAATCTCCATGACCTCGTGTTTGACGCCTCTAACGTCGCGTCGTTCTTCTGCATTATAGCGATCAATGAAGTGATTGATCAGCGACGGAATATCCTCTGCGCGCTCTCTGAGCGGCGGCACTTCAATCGGGAACACATTAAGCCTGTAGAACAGGTCTTCGCGGAACTCGCCCTTTTTGACTTCCTCCGCAAGGTCGCGATTGGTCGCCGAAATCACTCGAACGTCAACCTTTACCGGACGCTTAGCGCCGACAGGATCGACTTCGTTTTCCTGCAATACGCGCAAAAGCTTGACTTGCATGTCAGGCGGCAGCTCGCCAACTTCATCGAGGAATATCGTGCCGCCATCGGCTTCCTGGAATTTTCCGATATGCTTCGCGTTAGCGCCGGTAAATGACCCTTTTTCATGGCCAAAGAGAATGCTCTCTACAAGGTTTTCGGGAATGGCGCCGCAATTAACAGTAATAAAGGGGCGGCCGGCGCGATCTGACGAGCCTTGAATGGCGCGGGCGATTACTTCTTTGCCGACGCCACTTTCGCCGGTAATCAGTATCGGGATATTGGACGCTGCGGCGCGCTCGCCAAGACGCGTGACATGAGCGAGGGCCGTGCTTGCGCCGACCAGGTCTTTGAATCCCATTTCGCCTTCATGTTTGCGCTTTAGCCGTGAAACTTCGCCCTTTAGCGTTGTCAGATTGAATGCGTTGTTGATGGAAACAACGACGCGTTCCGGTGAGGCCGGTTTGACAAAAAAGTCGGTTGCGCCGTTTTGCATGGCCTCGACGACCGTATCGATCCCGCCTTGCGCTGTGAGCACAATGACCGGCAGTTCTTCGCGGAAGGTTTTGGCGCGTTTCAGCGTTTCCATTCCGCCAAGACCAGGCATGCGCAGATCAAGCATCATGACCCCGGCGTCCTGGCCTTGCGGGCTGCGAAGCAAAGCCAAGGCGCTTTCGCCATCGTCTGCTTCGAGCACCGGATAGCCTGCTTTTTCGCACACTGCGCGCATCAAGCGGCGTTGCGTAGGATCATCATCGACAATGAGAACAGTCTTTACCATGACGGGCTTGTCCCTTCACGTGTTGGAAAATAAATTCAGCAGCAACTGTGAAGCAGGGTGGTAAAGATCGGTTTAAGGCGTTTCATTCCGAAACGGGTATTCGCATTCTGACTGACGTTTAGCGTCGTGGATTAAGAATGTATTTACCCATTGCGCGGGCTTGGCGGTTCAACGGATACTTTTAAAATCCGACTGACTTTGGAGAACGATCCTTGGATAAGAAAGCAGATGAAAAGCCGGATTTGATTCGCCCGCTCGCGGGGCTCGGCGGCAAAAAACCGCCAGCGCCGGAATGGTTCCAAAGAGCAATAGAAGCGCCATCGGAAGAAGGTTCCGTCAAGGTAGAGGGTGCCGAGATTCGGTTTTCAGCTTGGGGGCAAGTTGGACGCCCCGGCATTTTGTTTGTGCATGGCGGCCGCGCCCACCGAAACTGGTGGCGCCCCTTTGCGCCTTTCTTTGCGAACCGCTTTCGCGTTGCAGCCCTCGATCTTAGCGGCATGGGCGATTCCGACTGGCGCACGCAATATTCTCTTGATCTGCTGGTCAGCGAGATTTTTGCTGTGATCGAAGCCGCCGGGTTAGACCAACAGGCGCGGCCGGTGGTCATCGGGCACAGTTTTGGCGGCTGGGTGACGCTGGCCGCCGTCGAAAGGGCGGGCCAAGACCTCGGCGGCGCGGTTGTCGTTGACAGCCCGCTGGGCGTGCCGGACCC
>JANQOV010000151.1 GCA_028285645.1 Hyphococcus sp. | reverse complement strand
TTCGATTCAATAATATCATTCGCGCGCTGGTGGCGGTAACGCCATTGCTTGGCCTCCTCGGCACCGTGACCGGCATGGTTGAGGTTTTCGACGTGATGGCGGTGACCGGGTCCTCAAACGCGCGCCTTATGGCGGCGGGGATTTCAAAAGCCACGATCCCCACCATGGCGGGCCTGGTTGCTTCCCTGTCGGGCCTTATTTTCATCAATGCGTTCGACCGGAATGTTCAAAAAGCGCAGCACCGTATCGGCGACAATCTCTTGATCGAATCCGATCATTCGTTCGTGGATAGGATGTAGTTTATGCGAACCCGACCGACACATCAGGAAGAAGCGGCTGACGTTAACATCACCCCGCTTTTGGACATTGTCTTCATCCTCCTGATCTTCTTCATCGTGACGGCTACGTTTCTGCGCGAAAAAGGCATCGATGTCAGAACGCCTGAAGACAACGAGGAGGACGAACAGTCCATCCCGCCGCCGGCGCTTTTGTTGTCGGTGCAGGAAGACGGGTTCGTTCGGGTCAATAATGTGCGCATTATCGATCCAGGGTCTGTGAAGCCGGTGGTGCAGGAATTCATGGCGCGAGAGCCAAATGGCGTCGTGCTTGTTAGCGCTGCGCCGGATTCTGAATCTGGCGTTGCCGTTCAGGTGATGGACCAAGCGAAAGACGGCGGCGCCGGCGCAGTATCGCTGACGCTGCAGAAAGAACAGTAAAAAGGACGTTTCGGCGTTCGTGATCAACAAGGCTAGTTTGTAGGCGGATAAAAGAACATGGCCAAACGCAAAAGTTTAGCACAGGATGCCGCGGATGACGACGTCAATGTGACGCCGCTCCTCGACATCGTTTTCATCATGTTGATCTTCTTCATCGTTACGTCGACCTTCGTGAAGGAGCCGGGCATTGAGGTTGAGCGTCCTGAGGCGGTGACCGCAGAGGACCAGCGCTTCGGCAAGATCATCGTCGCCATTTCGCCGGATGACGAAATCTGGATCAACAATGAACGCGTCGAACTGGAAGAGGTCCGCATTCGGGTCGAGGAGCTGAAGCGCGAAAACCCGAAGGGAACCGCGGTGGTGCAGGCCGACACAACATCTACGGCGCGCTATCTGGTTGAAGTTGTCAATCAAATTCGGGACGCCGGCGTCGCGACGGTCGCTGTCTCGACGGATCGGACGTAAGGGAGAACGCTTGTGGGATCTTTCTTTCGCTTGATAATTGGCGTTCCCGGCGCGATTTTCGTGACCGGATTTTTGTTCTTGTTTATGTCGGCGATGATTAGGCAGGACCCGCGCCTCAATGAAGCCGAAGACGCGATCGACCTATCGATCACCGCGCAGCTTGACGACACTGACCTTAATGCGGCGAACAAGGAATTCAAACGGCCGACGCTCGACGCGCCGCCGCCGCCGCCGCCTGCGGTGAACGACCCTTCGAACCGCCCGGCGCTTGACGGCGTTCGAGCGGCGATTCCGACTATCGACGCTAATCTCAATATCGGCACCGGCTTCAACCCGGACCGGGACGCGCAACCTTTGGTGCGCATTCCGCCGCAATATCCCGAGCGCTGCATGAGCCGCGCGGCGGCGAGTGAAAGCGTGTTGCTTCAATTCGACGTGACGCCGGAAGGGCAGACCACCAACATTCGCGTAGTCGAAAGCTCCAATAGCTGCCTTAACCGCGCCGCCGTCCGATCAGTCGAGCGTTGGAAATATCAACCAAAAATTGTCGATAACCAGCCGCAACCGCGCCGCGGCGTGCAGACAGTGGTGACGTTTGAGCTTGTGGAATAACAACGAAGCCCGGCGTCTATGCCCGGGCCCAATTGGCGACAAAAGGCGATTACGGCTTGAAATGAAATTATCTGGGTTCAGGCGACGAGATGAACATTATGCGTAAGACAATGAACAAGGCTCTTCTCTCAACAGTCGCCGCGGTGGCGGCCGTTGCTTTCGTCGCAACAGCGCCGACGGAGGCCGTAGCGCAAGCCCAGTGCGATGATACGTCGGGAGGCCCTTCGGCAACGCTCGACCCGCGTGTCGCGCAGTCGCTGCAGACGATCTTCGAACAAATGACCGCCGAGCAGTATCAGGCGGCGCTTGCGGGGCTCAACCAGTTGATCAATCAGCGCGGCGACAACATGAAGCCCTTTGACAGGGCGACGACCTATGAACTCAGAGGCTCGGTCAAGGCGAACCTTGAAGATTTTCGCGGCGCCCAACGAGACTTCCAGGTGGCGCTCGACACCAATGCGCTGCCGCCCTCGCGCAATAATCAGCTTCGCTATTTTGTTGCGCAGCTCAATTTTCAGCTGGAAGATTATCAAGGCGCTATCAGGGGATTGAATTCCTGGATACAAACTGCGCGGCAATGCGGTCAGACAGTTGATTCAAACGCCTATTATTTGCTCGCCGCCGCTTATACGCAGGTAACGCCGCCCAATTGGCGTGCTGCCGTCGGGCCCGCTGAAAATGCGAAACGCGGCGCGCCGGAGCCGCGTAAGAGTTATTACGATCTTTTGAATCTCATCTATTCCGAACTCAATGACAACGCCAAGCGCGGGCCGCTCCTGGAGGAGATGGTCAACTATTGGCCGGGCAACAAAAGCTACTGGACGCAGCTTTCCGGCGCTTATTCTCAGGGGGGCCGCGACCGTGAAGCGTTTGCGGTGCTGGAGGTCGCCTATCGCGCGGGGCTGCTCACCACTGAGTCAGAGATGCTGACGCTTGTTCAGTATTATTCGTTTTTTGACAATCCCTATCGCGGCGCGGTGTTGCTGGAGCGGGAAATGAATGCGGGCAACATCGCGCGCAATCAGAAGAACCTCGTTCTCCTTTCGCAGCTTTGGAGTCAGTCCCGCGAACACAAAAAAGCCATTCCTGTATTGCGCGCCGCGGCGCAACAAAGTGGCGACGGCGTTCTTTATTACCGTCTGGGCCAGGTGTTGCTCGCCGACGAACAGTATCCCGCAGCCCAGCGGGCGCTTGAAAACGCGCTCAACCGTGGCGGCATGCGATCCAAGGATACGGGCGACGCATGGCTACTTTTAGGCACCGCGCGGTTCAGCCAGGCGGGTCCTGACAGCACGACAATTTGGGCGAGCGCCCGGCGCGCCTTTGTGAACGCGCAGCGCTATGACGGCGCCCGCACCCGCGCAACCGAGTGGATTGCTTACATCGACGCTGTGCGCACGACTTACGAAGCGCAACTACGTCTGGAGCGTGAACAGCAGCGTGAACGCTGTGAAGCTGATCTTGATCGCATCGAGACCCAACAGCGCATTCGCGAATTGCAAAATCGCCAGCCGACGCCGGAGGAGCGCGCGCTTGAAGAGCGGGTGATGGCGGAATGCGGCCCAGATGCACAAGCGGCAGAGGAGGCCGCGGCGCCTGCGGAAGATGCGGAAGCAGCCGAATTCACGCCAGCGGCGGACACGCTCGTCAATCGGCCTGATGATGCGGATACAACGCCTGCTGATAATAGTGAAGCTACGCCGGACGAGGATAGCGACACCGGCAATTAGCGGCGGGTGTGCATCAGATACGGATGGACAAATAAAACGGCCCGCTTTTCTGGGCCGTTTTGTTTTATGATCCGGCGGCCGTTTAGAGCTTGTTAATATTCGTTTTCATCGCCGAGAACGCGTCCGCCATTATTGGCGCTCGGCAACTTGCTGGCGCATTCCAGATAGCCCTGACGCCAGCCGGCGCGATAGCCACGATCATTTTCGAACGCGTAAGCGTCTCTGGTCCTTTTGGTGGAGAAGCTCTTGTCCTCTTCGCTGGCGGTAATGCAGCCGTCGCCATAACCGGCCTGGAAACCTGGGGATTCAGCTAATTGCTGCGCTTCAAGGCTTGATGCGCAGCCGGCGGCAGCAAGCGCAGCGAGGGGTATGGCAAGACGGGTCACAAGCATTTGACTTCCTCAATTTGGGACACTGGGACCATAGCACCTCAAATCATTGCGGTCTTTCAAAAACCTCTGCGTGAAATGAAATCCCCCGTTAACGGTGTTCCGGTTACAACGGTGGGCGAAACCCCGTGTGAGAAAGCGCCGGATATGGCCGATATTGAAACAGCGGATGAAAATGAGGGCGTCCTGATCGGCGATACGGGACCAACGCCGGACACCGCTATGCTGACCCCCATGACATCGCAGCGCGCAACGCCGCGTGCATTGATGGTGCGGAAGCTCGCGGACATTGCAGTCTTGCCGGCGGGGCGGATTTCATCCAACGAGCGCTCGCTTACGGCCGATATTCTGCTGCAGGTCCTCGACAAGGTTGAAGAAGAGCTGCGCGTCGAGGTCGCCCAGCGCGTCGCCCGTGTAGCGGAAAGCCCGCCGGCGCTTCTACGCATGCTGATGCTCGACGAACCGGCGGTTGCGGAGAAAATTATCCGCGGCGCCGACACACTGCCTGAGGCGCTGCTGATTGAAACGTCTCGAGAAGGCTCTACCGCGCATCGTATACTGATTGCTCACCGCGCTGATCTTTCAACCGCGGTGGCTGATTCTGTTTTGCAATTTGACGAACCCGAAGTCTGTAAGCTTGTCTTGCGACGGGAAGAATGCGTGCTGTCGCCAAACGCGATCAATACCCTGGTTGCGCTCAGCGCCACCCGCCTTGATCTGCAGCCGCTTTTGCTGCGCCGCTCCGAGTTGGAACCGGCGCATGGTTTTATGATGTTCTGGTGGGTGAATGCGGAGATGCGCCGGCGGATTCTGGCGCGCTTCGCCATGGACCGCAGCGTCATCCAGGACGCGCTTGCGGATCTTTATCCGCGGGTTTTCCGAAACGCTGAGGCCGATCCTTTTGTGAAGGAAATTCTCGTTCTCTGCGAGCGCCGCCATCGGCCGCGCGGGGTTAATGGCGAACCGGTCTCAATGGATGTCGTCAAGCGCACGCTTTCCGCGGCGCTAAAATATCCGGCGCAGGAAATTGTCGACGCTGTCGGTATGATTGCCGGGCTTAGCCGCGAGCTTGCAGCACGTATCCTGCGCGACCAGGGCGGCGAAGCCTTTGCGGTTCTTTGCAAAGCGCTTGGCGTGCCGCGTGGCGATTTTTACGGATTTTTCGAAATCGCGAGCGACGAAGACGGACGTGTGCTGACCGAAGACGAAAAAGCAGCTGCGGTGCGCGCGGAATATCTTCTTGGTTTATTTGATTCGATGGCGCGCGATTTCGCCCGCGCGATTTTGCGTTACTGGGACTGGGACGGAAATCCGCGCATTGCGCATATCACGCGCTTGCTTGGCCTGAATGAAGGCGATGAATTTGGCGAACAACCGTCAGCCTTAAGCGCGCTTTAACAGCTTTCGGATAAACAGGATCAGCGTCGGCGGCGGCCTTGCGTATCTAGGTTGCTTCCGGCGTCTATTGTATCGGGCGATACAATAGGTTTTCTGATTTGCGCGCCTTGGCCGGTCTTCGTCAAGCAAAAACTCTGCCTCTGGCGCGCGGGTTCTTCCAATCATCAATTTATCGTAAATTGTCGCGAGCATTCACGCGCGACATTAACGCGGCGTCCCTTAGGATATGTGCGGACAAAAGGTTCGCGGCTTGCACATTTGGGAGGGCGCATGTTTCCATCGATGCGTGTTATCGTCTTCGCGTCGCAAAAAGGCGGTTCGGGAAAGACGACGCTTTCCGGCCATATCGCCGTTGAGGCGGAGCGCCAAGGCGCAGGCCCTGTTGCATTGATTGACACCGATCCGCAGGGTTCGCTGGCGAAATGGTGGAACGTGCGCAAAGATCCGACGCCCGCCTTCATCCAATCGGTGTTTTCAAATCTCTTTTACGATCTCGACACCGCCCGCGACGAAGGCTTTCGACTGGTCGTGATCGACACGCCCCCGGCCGTAACGCGCGCAATTTCTGAAGTCGTGAGTTTCGCCGATATCGTCGTTGCGCCGACGCGCCCAAGCCCTCATGATTTACGCGCTGTTGCGCCAACGGTTGATATCGCAGAAGCCCGCGGCAAGCCCTTGGTGTTTGTCGTCAATGGCGCAACGCAAAATGCGCGCATCACCTCGGAAGCAGCGATAGCGCTTTCGCAGCACGGCACGGTCGCGCCGACTACCGTTCATCACCGAGTCGACTTCGCTGCCTCGATGATCGATGGCCGCACGGTCATGGAAATCGATCCCTTCTGCAAATCTGCGCTCGAGATTACTGCGCTTTGGGAATATCTGTACGATCGCCTGCAACGGGCGGACGGCGCCTATCGTGGCGGCGCCGACGGGATTGACGCTATGGCGCAAGCAAACAAGCGCGTCTTCGGACGCCGGGCGGTTTCATGAATGGCGGCGCTGCGAATGCGAGTGACCTTTCCTACGCACCGCTGACGTCAAGTCTGCTGGCGCGCAAGGGAGAGGCGTCGCCTGCCTTTGATTCCGACGCTTATTCGGAGGTGATGACCGGTAATGAGTTTACCGCGCCGCTTTCGCCCATTTTTACCAAAGCCAAGAATACGCCGCCTTCCGGCCATATGGCGCCGCCTGCGCCGCCAGAGCGCGCAGCCGATGATGATCATCACGCCGGCTCGTCTGTCGATACCCATGCCCAGCCTAAACGCCGCCGCGTCCCTTCGGCGTCCCAGCGCCCGGCGCCGCGGTTTCGCGCCGTCAAGGACGGGAACGCCAATGTATCGGTGACCTTTCGTGCGCCGATGGAAGAGTTTGCGCGGCTAAGGCGGGCGGCGAAGGAACTGGATATGTCTTGCTACCAGATCTTGCTGGACGCCCTGGAGTGTTATCTTGACGCCAACGAGGTCGAGCCGGTGAGAAATGAAACCTGGGTGAACGCCGGCGAGGATGAGCCGGGCGTTTAGGCGCCGAGGTCTCTCTGACGTAAAGCCAAATTCAGAATGTTGCGACGCCTTGCAACAAACAATTTTGTTTAACCCGCAGTCCCGCAGTTAACGTAATCACAAGGGCAAGGGTCGTGAAAATCGCAGCCGCAATCCATGTCGCAGCCACACATATTTTCGCATACACAATCAGGTGCGCAGTCCGAGTGATTGGCCTCTTCTTTGAAGTGATCTGGGTCAATAGTGAGGGAGGTGCGGTTTTCCTTGAGAATCTTAGCCAGAATCTCGGGGTTTTGTTCTTTGATTGCCCTTGCGAGAACAATCGGATCTGTATCGCGAATAACCTCTGCGAGTGATTTCAACGAACCATCACCAATTTTCTTTGTGATGTATTCCAACGAACTTTGTCGAAAACCGTCTGAAACTGGCATTATTGCTCTCCCAATTAAACCGGTATTTGTTGTACGATTTCGTCGAGCAACACGGCTCGATTGATCTGACACCTAGGGTCGTCTCCTGTCGCATAGAAATCTCCATGCGCGGAATACTGTTTGTAAGAGCAATCACCAGCGCAATGGAATTTGGCAAAACAGTCATTGCACCCTGGCAGCTTGCTCACTGTTCGGCTTCTCAAGAACTTCAGCTTTTCTTCATTGATTACGCTTCCTGTCTCTCCAACAGAACCGATATGGTAAATCTCGCTACCTACATCGCCTTCGTTGGAAGCTTCGATGCAGGTGGACACTTTTCCTTGAGGGGTGATGAAAAAATTGTCGTAGTGTGCGCCGCAAAAGAATTGTCGACGCGACGCGAGCGCGGCTCCAGAGTAATGGAGTCTTAGAGCTCTCGACCTGGCATACTTTCGCGCTTTGATGAACTCGTCAGTAAAAAGTTCTGGGTCTATCGCACAGTCCAAGTTGTCTTTAGCGCGCCCCTGATTTGCTACCGGTTCAATTTGGACTGATCGCAAGGAAGTATTTGATACAATATAATCCGTAAGCTCATCTAGCTGAGCCACATTGTGTGAAGTCGTCGTGACACGAATAGAGTACTGTTGCGAATGTTCTTCGAAATAACGAATGGTGGCGTCAACGATTGGAAACGTGCTTCGCCCAGAAGTTGTCGGCCGATTTATGTTCTGCGCCTCACCTGGGCCATCGAATGAAAGTGCTACGGCGTCGATGTTCTCCACGATCCATCGGCGCATTTCGTTGTTCAATATTCCATTCGTGGCCGTCGTGAATATTACATTCACTCCAATTTCTTTTGCGCGTTTCTTTGCATACTCGACCGAAGCCTTCACCAGGTTGAAGTTGAAGAAAGGCTCGCCGCCGCCATGAAAACTAACTCGCGCATCTTTTCCCGTCTCAAGCGCATTGGCTAAGGCCGTATCAATCGCTGGTTTGGCAATTTTGATATCAAGCTTGTCTTTGTTCTTATCTCCGGCTGACGCAAAACAATAAACGCAGGCGAGATTGCAATCGCTGGTCGGAAAGAGCGTCACTGACGTGGGCTTGTACGCTTGAGATTGGTCCGGCTCAAAGGACTCTGCCTTAGAGCCGACTAATTCTATTCCGTCGTCTTGCAATAACTGCTCAATATCAGACGGTGTTTTTTCATTGAGCGAAGACAATATTTCCACCGCAGCGGCAACGTTGATAAGAAATGCCTTATTTTCGATGGGTGCGAATAATACGTAGTTTTCACCGTGAGGAATTAGAAATATGTCGTCTCGAGCATTAGAATTCATCTAAATCACCCCCGAAAACGTGCTCTAAATCTGCTTAAACTACTCCACAATCTTCAACCGCAGCGTATCACAATTACTCTCGCGTGTTAACCATTTAAATCCTTGTTGAAGCAATGCCTGATTACTTAGGCCCGCTACAGCGGATGGTTTCATCAGGCACCACCGCGCTACGTCAAACCATCACTTGCTAAGCAATGCGTTCCAAATCTACTTAGTTATCAATGGTCTGGAGTTGCCTGCTGACTTTGCTACGGTATGGGTGTGTCAACGTCGGTTTTCTGTTCACTGGACGCCAATCGAACAATGGCTACAGTCGCTGAAATGCGGACTGTGCATATATCTAGAACACCTTCTCGCCTTGGGGCTCCATAAGATCCGGTCTGTTGTTCTTCACCGAACCGACGTCCTTATTGACTGGATAGGCGGTCAAGAGATCCTCCGGACACGGTTTTAACAGCGCATGCATGGCGTCGCCCCATGGGTCTGGTCCCAGCCATAAGTCGAGATCATCCGGATCGAGAATAACCGGCGCCCGTTCATGCAGCGCCCGCATGGTTTGGTTGGCGCGGCAGGTGATGATGGTGAAGGAAAAGACGCCCTCGGGATCGATTTTGTCATTATACGCCCAAAGCCCTGCAAGCAGCATGGGTTTGCCGTCGCGGCGCTGAATGGCGAAGGGCTGTTTTTCGCCTTTGGGCCCGCGCCATTCATAAAAGCCGCTGACCGGCACAACACAACGAAACTTATTGAGGGCGCCTTTCCAGGTTGCTTTGTCTTCAAGAGTTTCGGCTTTGGCGTTGAAGGTGGAAAATTTCGGCGCCTCCTTCGCCCAAACGGGGATCAGCCCCCAGCGCATCTGTTTTAGCCGCCGCCGGCGCTCTCCGCCATCGCCGCGTTCAGCGCAGATCAGAACATCGTGGGTGGGTGCAACATTCCAGTTTGGCGGGAAGTTCGTTTCGGGCGCCTCGCCCGTCAGCGCCAGCAGTTCAAGAAACTGCTCTTTCGTCAGTGACACCCAGAATCGCCCGCACATTCTGGCGAGTGTAGAGGCGGGAAAGCGACGCCGCAATTCGCCTTGCCGTTGCGCCGCCTTTGTGATGATCCGGCCAATGCGCAGTTCCGCTTGCCCTCTTGACAGATGGGGTCTCGCGAGCTTGCGGCACTTTCTCTACCGCCTCGTCAACCCGTTGATTTCTGCGCAAAATCTGCGACATTTGCGTTCCGGGACATACTGATCTTTCGCGAGGGAATACTCACCCACGCTCTGCGTGCTCTTCGTAGGCGGCAAAGAAAGCGCTCATTTGCGGCGCTGAAAAAGGGATTATGGGGCGAATACTCATCCTTGTTTTGAATCTGGTCGTGATCTGGCTTTTGCTGTCCGGATATTTCGACAAGCCGCTGCTGCTCGCTTTTGGCGCCGCCTCGGTTGCGTTCACCACCTGGCTGGCGGTGCGCGCCCGCATTATCGACAACGACAGCGTGCCTTCTGGCCTTTTCCCAGGCATCTTAGGCTACTGGGCGTGGCTGATTTTCGAGATTGGCAAGGCGAATATCCTGGTCGCGCGGCAGGCGCTGGCGGTTGAGCCGAAGCTCTCGCCGAAGCTGTTTACGGTTCCCAATCCGCCGCGCTCGTCAGTCGGTAAAGCGACATTCGGCAACTCAATTACCCTTACGCCGGGGACGGTGACCATTGACGTCCGCGAAGAGGAAATCCTCGTTCATGCGCTCACGGAAGAGCTTGCGGATGTCGAAGCGATTACCGCCATGGGCGAGCGCGTGGCGCGCGCTGAAAGGCGGCAAACATGATGTTCGCTGTCGCTACGGTCGCAATTTTTATCGCCATGTCGCTTGCGTTGGTGCGCGCCTTTGTTGGGCCCTCGCTTTATGACCGAGTGCTGGCGGGCAATTCCTTCGGCACCAAAACGGTGCTGTTGATCGGTGTCATGGGGTTTCTTACGGGTCGGCCGGATTTTCTCGATATTGCGATCCTTTACGCGCTGATCAACTTTGCGGCGACCATCGCAATCTTGCGCTTTTTCTCCTACCGCGAAGCGACGGCCAAAGACCGCGCGCGTCCCTTGAATGAAGGAGAAGCGCCATGAGTCTCGATTTCATCGATTGGGCGTTGGTGCGCGATCTTCTTTCCTGGTTTTTGTTTTTGCTGGGCAGCGCCGCGGTTGTCATTGGCGCGCTCGGGATTGTCCGCTTCCCGGACTTTTTTTCACGTCTGCATGGCGCTGGCATCACAGACACGGCGGGCGCGGAATTGATTGTCTTCGCCATGATGCTGCAGGCGCCGAACTGGATCGTCCTCGCCAAGCTCATCTTCATCGCCGCGTTTTTTGGGCTGACCAGTCCGGTCGCCACCCACGCCATCGCCCATGCCGCCTGGATGGTCGGCTTTAAACCCATGCAGGGCGCTGCATTGCGTTACAAAGGGGATGAAGGCGAATGACCGAGTTTCACACTGAACTGTCGCCGATTGTCCTTGTCGATCTAGCGCTCCTGACGATGCTGATGTTCGTTGCGATTGCGATGCTCCGTTCCCGGCATTTATTCGCTGTCATCATGCTGTCGGGGATTTATTCGCTATTGTCTGCTGCGTTTTTCGTGTCGCTCGACGCCGTCGATGTGGCCTTTACCGAAGCGGCGGTGGGCGCCGGGGTCTCAACCGTATTGATGCTTGGGGGCATGCTTTTGACCGCCCGGCGGGAAAAGCCAGTAACGCCCGGCCGCGCGCCGGTTGCGCTTGCTGTTGTCTTTCTGACTGGGGCGGCGCTCATCTATGCGACCATCGACATGCCGGCTTTTGGCGATCCAAGCGCGCCGGCGAACACCCATGTGGGCCAGGCTTATGTGGAGCAAACACCCAAAGACATCGCCGTGCCCAACATCGTGACCGCCGTTCTGGCGAGCTACCGGGGCTTCGACACGCTCGGCGAAGTGGTGGTGGTGTTCACTGCCGGGCTTGGCGTGATTTTGCTGCTCGGCGTTGGTTCTGTGCGCGGCGGCGAGCCAGTGCGCGACCGACCGGATGAGGAGGATTAGATGCAGCATCTCATTCTCCGTGTGACGACGAAGATTCTTTTCACGCCGATCATTCTGTTTGCGCTTTATGTGCAGTTTCACGGCGACTACGGTCCCGGCGGCGGCTTTCAGGCCGGCGTTATCTTTGCGGTGGCGTTTATCCTGCACGCTTTCTGCTTTGGTCTTGAAGAAACCAAAAAAGCCCTGCCGCAAAAGGCGCTCACTATCGCCATGGTGGTTGGCGTTCTTTTTTATGCGGGCACGGGGCTCGCCACCATGCTGCTTGGCGGCAACTTCCTCGGATATGACGCCATTGATCCCGAATCGACCCATCACGCCGGTCAGCATTACGGCATCATTCTGGTGGAATGGGGCGTCGGCGTTTGCGTCGCTTCGACCATGCTGACGATTTTCTATCTCTTCACCGGCCGTGAGCCGGACATTGATCCGGAAGACTGGTGAGCGGCTAGATGCTGGAATTTATCCTGGAGCGCTACAACTACTGGATCGTCATCACCCTGATGATGACCGGGCTCTATATTGTTTACGCCCGCGGCAATCTCGTCAAAAAGATCGTCGGGTTGAACGTCTTCCAGACGTCGATTTTCATTTTCTATATCACCATCGGTAAAATCGCCGGCGGTACGGCGCCGATCTATATCGGCGACGATTTAAAGAAAATGAAAGAAGGGGCGCATGGTGACGGACATGGCGATGACCATGGGGAGGGCCATGACGCTGAAGGCTTACACGACACCCCTGAAGGCGCCCACGCCAACGACCTTAGTGATGCGGGTGAGGAAAGCCTGCACTCAAAGATCGAAAACCAGTTTCCCGACGTTGATGGGAACGATCTGAAAACCGCCCTTCAAAACCTTGAGCCCTCCGAAGGAGAGGGAACAGAGGTCGAGGGCTTGCATGAAACCGTGGAAGGCGGCGGCAAGATCGCCAATCAGATGTTTGAAGGCGCGGACAAGGAGGCGGCGGGCTTTGATGTCGCCGGCGCAAAGGAGGCGGTCGAAGGCGGTCTGCACGCGGCGCCGGATGCTGCAGCCGCAGCCGCGCAAACCATGGGCGCCGCAGCTTCCCATGGCGAGATTATCTACACCAATCCCTTGCCGCATGTCTTGATCCTGACGGCGATTGTGGTTGGCGTCGCCGGCACGGCGGTCGGTCTTGCGCTTGCGGTGCGCATTCGCGAGGCCTACGGCACTATCGAAGAGGACGAACTTGAGGCGATGGATAATGTCGCGGAGTTCGGCGCCGCCGGGACGGAGAGGGCGCAATGAGCCTTTCGGCGCAGCTCCCAGTTCTGCCCATCGTCATTCCTTTGCTGATGGCGCCGATCACGCTTCTCCTGCCCAAGGGCCGCGCGCCATGGGCCTGGGCGGTTTTGTGTTCATGGCTCGCTTTTGCGGCCTCGGTTGCGATCATCAACAATGTCTATGAGTTCGGCGTTATCTCTTATCATCTAGGCGATTGGGCGCCGCCGCTGGGCATTGAATACCGCATTGATCTCATGAACGCGCTGGTGCTGGTCTTGGTCTCCGGCATCGCCGCTGTTGTTTTTCCTTTCGCTTATGAAAGCGTCAAATCGGAGATCGACGAACGTCAGTCTCCATATTTTTATGGCGCGCTTCTTATCTGCATGGTTGGTCTGCTTGGCGTGACGATCACCGGCGACGCCTTTAACATCTTTGTCTTCTTGGAGATTTCGTCGCTTTCCGCCTACGCCCTCATTTCCATGGGCGGGCGCCGCGACCGGCGGGCGCTCACTTCCGCCTTCAACTACCTCATCATGGGGACCATCGGCGCCTCGTTTTTTGTGATCGGCGTTGGTCTTCTTTATCAGGCGACGGGTACGCTCAACATGGCGGACCTACACGCAAAACTCGCAGGCCAAGACAATCGTGTCGTGCAGTCCGGCTTTGCGTTTATCGTTGTTGGGATCGGGCTAAAGCTCGCCATGTTCCCGCTACATCTTTGGCTGCCTAATGCATATACCTATGCGCCTTCGGCAGTGACGGCGTTCATGGCGGCAACGGCGACGAAGGTCGCCGTCTATGTGCTAATCCGTTTTTTCTACACGGTCTTCGGCTTTGACTTCGCCTTTGAGGTGGCGGCGTTCACCTATGTGATTTTGCCGCTCGGCATTGCCGGCATGTTTATCGCGTCGCTCGTTGCAGTCTTCCAGGAAGACGTCAAACGTATGCTCGCCTATTCGTCAGTGGCGCAGATCGGCTACATGTTGCTGGGCTTGTCATTTGCAACCACGGCAGGCCTCACCGCCGCACTCGTGCACATGTTTAATCATGCGCTCATGAAGGGTGCGCTCTTCATGGCGGTTGCCTGCGTTGTTTTGCGCACGGGTTCGCATTCCTGCCACGCCTTTGCCGGTCTTGCCAAACGCATGCCTTACACCACCTGGGCGTTTGTGCTTTCGGGGCTTTCGCTCATCGGCGTGCCACTCACTGTTGGCTTTGTCTCCAAGTGGTACTTGTTGCAGGCAAGTTTCGCCGCCGGTCACTGGTATGCAGGCTTTTTGATTGTCTTAAGTTCATTGATCGCTGTTGTTTATGTCGGGCGCATTGCTGAGCTGATGATCCTGCGCGAGCCGGACCCCGATGGGCCTTATGCGCTCGCCCGCAAAGAAGCGCCTTTGTCGATGCTGATCCCAATGTGGGTGCTGGTCATCGCGAATGTCTATTTCGGCATTCGGACGGAATTGACAGGCGGCGTTGCTGAGCGCGCAGCGACAGCGCTGATGACCATGGCAAGCGGGGGCGCGCAATGATCTCTCCCGGTATCGCCATTGCAGCGTCCGTGCTCGTGCCGCTGGTCGGTTTTCTCGCGATCTGGCTGTTCGACAAATCGCCAAACATCCGCGAGGCGGCGACGCTCACCACGGGCTGGCTTTTGCTTCTCTTGACGGTGACGGTGTTCCTGGCGGTGGGCGAGGGCGCGCGGCCAGGCTACGAAGTTTTCGACGTGATCGAAGGCTTGCCGATTGCTTTTCGCGCGGAGCCCTTGGGGGCCATGTTCGCGGTCATCGCCTCGGGCCTTTGGCTTATCAATTCAATCTATTCGATCGGCTATATGCGCGGCGGCAAAGAAAGTCATCAAACGCGCTTTTATATGTCCTTTGCGGTAGCGATCTCAGCCGCCATCGGCGTCGCTTATGCGGCGAACCTCTTTACACTGTTCATTTTCTATGAAGTCCTTACGCTCTCGACTTTTCCGCTTGTCACGCACAAGGGCACCGACGAGGCGCGCCTTGGCGGGCGGGTCTATCTCGGCGTGTTGATGGCGACATCGATCGGGCTGTTGCTGCCGGCAATCGTCTGGACCTATGCGATCACCGGCACCACAGACTTTGCACTCGGCGGTATTCTCGCAACCCATGTGGATGAGATGGGTCTCATCTTGCCGTTCCTGCTCGGACTTTATGCTTTCGGCATCGGCAAGGCGGCGCTCATGCCCATGCATCCCTGGTTGCCAAACGCCATGGTGGCGCCGACGCCGGTTTCGGCCTTCCTGCACGCGGTTGCTGTCGTTAAAGCTGGGGTATTCTCGATCCTCAAGGTCGCCGTTTACATTTTCGGGATCGACGTGCTTAAAGAAACCGGTGCGTCAACGCCTTTCATGTGGATTGCCGCGATCTCCATTCTGCTCGCATCGGCGATTGCGATGCACAAGGATAACTTAAAAGCGCGGCTTGCCTATTCCACGGTCTCGCAGCTTTCTTACGTTACGCTCGGCGCCATGCTAGCGACCTCCATGGGCGTCATGGGCGGTGCGACGCAGATCGCCGCCCACGCGCTCGGCAAGATGACGCTCTTCATGTGTGCCGGCGCTGTTTATGTGGCGCACCACAAAACGCTGATTTCCGAAATGCGCGGGCTCGGGCGAGTGATGCCGTTCACATTTGGTGCGTTTTTCTTAGGCGCCATGTCGATTATTGGCTTGCCGCCCATGTCCGGCTCCTGGCCGAAATTCCTGTTGATGCTCGGCGCGGCGGATGCGCAACAGCTCGCGATCATCGCAGTCCTGATGATCTCGTCCGTCATGAACGTGATTTACCTTCTCGCGATCCCCGTGCAGGCGTTTTACATGGACCCGGCGCCGGCCGAAGGCGGAAAAGCCCCCGGCGCCAAGGGCGCGGCGATCGCCTGGGGTCATCTGCAGGAGGCGCCCTTCTTGTGCATTTTGCCGCCCATCCTCACAGCGCTCGGCGCGTTCATTTTGTTCTTCACCATGGACCCGCTTTACCAATATCTCGCGCCGATTGTGGGTGGTGTGGGATGATGAATGAGGTGAATGATGAGTGACGATAATCAACACGGCCACGAAAAGGGCTGGGCCGACAACCCGATCTTCATCCGCGGCTTTCTCGGTGCGCTGATCATCTCGGCCGTTGCTGCTGCGGCGGCGGGGTTCAATCCCGCCTGGCAGAACCCGCATCATCATTTCACCGGCGAACACATGCCCGGCTTTTTCGCAACGCTGTGGCGCTTGGCGACGCCCGTGTTCTTCGCCATTTACGGCTTTGCCGCTTTTGCGTTCATCGTCCTCGCAGGGCAGCACCTGCGGAAACTGGTCGCGCGCAAGGAGGACTACTACGATGAGCGCGAGTAGTTTCCTCGGCCTTCTCGTCAACAACCCCGCCGTGATCCTCATGGTCGGGGCGCTGATGTGTATTGCAACGCCGCGGCATCTGGCGAGCCTGATCATGCTGGCGGCGACGGCGCTGTCAGCGACCAAGCTCTATTCCATGGGGCTCGGCGAATATGGGACGATCATGGTGTTCGGTGAAACGCTGACGACCGTGCGCATCGACGCCTTGTCCCGCCTCTTCGTTATCGTCTTTCACATCGCCATTGCCCTTAACATCATCTACGCTTGGGGCGGGCGCGACAGGGCGCAAAATTTTGCCACCCTTGGCTATCCGGCGGCGGCGGTGGGCGGCGTCCTCGCTGGCGATTACATCACGCTCTTCATCTGGTGGGAGATTGCGGCGATCACGTCGGTCTTTCTCGTTTGGGCGCCGGGCACGCGCGCGACGTATGTGGCCGGCATGCGGTATCTTGCGATCCAAGTGTTGTCGGGTGTGCTTTTGCTTGGCGGCATTGTGCTCATCTTCCGAGAAACCGGATCGCTTGAGTTTAACCTCATCGGCCTGCGCGACGCTGACGGCGCAATCAAGTTTTCGGCGCTGGTGATTTTCCTTGCCTTCGGCATCAAGTCTGCCTTTCCACTCCTTCACAACTGGGTGCAGGACGCCTATCCGAAATCGACCATCTCGGGCACGATCATTCTTTCGGTCTTCACCACCAAGCTTGCCGTCTATTCCCTGGCGCGCGGCTTTGCCGGCACGACGGAGCTGATTTATATCGGCGCAGTGATGACCATCTTCCCGATCTTCTTCGCGTTGATCGAGAACGATCTCCGCAAAGTTTTGACATATTCCATCAACAACCAGGTCGGCTTCATGGTGGTTGGCATCGGCATCGGCACGGCGGGCGCGCTTAACGGCGCCGTTGGCTATGCTTTCTGCAACATCATTTTTGAAAGCTTGTTGTTCATGTCCATCGGCGCCGCCATGTTCCGCACCGGTACGTCGAAAGCAACCGAGCTTGGCGGTCTATACCGCACTATGCCGATCACCATGATGTTCTGCCTTGTCGGCGCGCTTTCGATTTCCGCGTTTCCGTTTTTCGCAGGCTTTGTCACCAAGGGGCTGATCGTCGACGGCGCTGCCGAGGCGCACATGTTCTGGATCTGGCTGACGCTGCTGTTTGCGTCCGCAGGGGTTCTCGAACATGCGGGCATCAAGATCCCTTATTTCACGTTTTTCGCCCATGACTCAGGCAAGCGTCCGAAAGAGGCGCCCTTGGGCATGTTAATCGCCATGGGCATTTCTGCGGTCTTGTCCATCGGCATCGGCATTTATCCGGAACCGCTTTATGCGCTGTTGCCGCATCAGGAGCAGATCGCTGATTACAAACCCTATACGGCCTATCACATTATCGAGCAGCTGCAGCTCCTGCTCTGGGCGGTGCTCGCCTTTGCTGTCTTGATCCTGATCAAGTGGTATCCGCCGGAAGTGCCGTCCGTTAATCTCGATACCGACTGGTTTTATCGAGTGCCGGGCCGGGGGCTCGTCTTGTGGGCGGCTGGTGCGTCGCGCGCAACATGGAACGCAACCTGGCGTGTTTTGTCGGACCAGATTCAAAATGTCATGGGTCGGATCTACGCCGTGCACGGGCCCGAAGGGCAGCTTGCGCGCTCCTGGCCGATTGGGTTTATGGCGCTTTGGACTTCGGTCGTGCTGGCGCTCGTCCTTATACTGTCTTTCCTGGCGTAGGGAGATTCGCTCGCCAGTAGAGGGTTGCACCAAGCTTCCTTCTCCCCGAACACTCAAAACGTTAGCGTTAACGCGCCGGTGTGTTTGAAACTTATTTGCAAACTTATCCCCCTCTTTTATTTAAGCTTTATCTTATGCGGTAAGGCTAATTGGCCTCGGGGGAGACGACCTGTTCGTGGAGAGGTTTATGCTGAAACGCATAGAGGGAGAAGATCGTTCGCCGCCATTGTTAAGAATGTTAGTCGCGCGCATGGCGAAAGAGATTGCATGCGAAGCCTACGGGATATCGCTGGGCGACCTGAATGCGCGGG
The DNA here is from genome assembly GCA_028285645.1 of Hyphococcus sp. Lineage (GTDB taxonomy): Bacteria > Pseudomonadota > Alphaproteobacteria > Caulobacterales > Parvularculaceae > Hyphococcus. The sequence continues at coordinate 8,133 of JANQOV010000151.1, read as the reverse complement.
ACAGAGGCCATTCGAATATCGCGTTGGCGCGGCAATGCGCCATGTATCTGGCGCACATCGTGGGGCAACTAACGCTCGGGGAAGTGTCCGAGACTTTTGACCGGGACCGTTCAACTGTCGGGCACGCTTGTAACAATGTCGAAGACCGCCGTGATAGTCCGATGTTTGATATGCAGCTTGATTATATGGAAAAGCAGCTTCGCAAACGCATCCGCAAAGCGGAACGGGAAGGGCTGCTTCTGAACTATCGGTCGATTGATCGAAAATGCGCGATTGCGTCGGCGGTTTAACTCAGCGTGTTCTTCCTCAAGCCTATTGCGTGTGCTCTGTCGCTATGGCGCGAATACGCGCGACCATGGAATGAAGACCGTTCGATCGTTGCGGCGTCAGATGTCCGTCAAGGTCAAACGGCGCAAGCGCTTCTTGTGGATCGATGGCGAGCATTTCAGCAGGTGTCTTGCCGGAATAAAGTGCAAACAAAAGCGCCACCAGGCCTTTGACGATATGCGCGTCGCTGTCTCCTTCGAAGAGGAGCCGTCCGTCCTTATCAGCCGCGTGAAACCAGACCTGGCTGGCGCAGCCGCGGACTTTATGCGCCTCGTCGCGATGTGCATCTGGGTAAGGCGCAAGATCGCGCCCAAGATCGATCAGGTACTTGTAGCGATCGTCCCAATCGTCCAGGAACGCAAAATCCGACTTGATGTCTTCAAAGCTCTGCATGGGGCGTCAGATAGGCTGCGGGCGCGAGAAGCGCAATAGACCTGCGCTGAGGCGAAGCTCAGGCTAGCGTGACAGCGGTGCCGGAAACCGAGACCATCATCATTGAACCTTTTTCGCCAATAACCTCATAGTCGATATCAATACCGACGACAGCGTTGCCGCCGAGTTTTTCGGCTTCTTCCATGACTTCCCGCAAGGCAATGGCGCGCGCCTCGCGCAGCGACTTCTCATAAGAGCCGGACCGCCCGCCGACGATATCGCGGATGCCGGCAAACAAGTCCCTAAAAACATGCGAGCCGAGAATGGCTTCGCCTGCAACAACGCCTTTGTATTCTCTGATTTCGCGGCCCTCTATCGACGGCGTCGTTGAGACAATCATCGGCAAACCCTCCTGTTTGGTAAGGGCCAGATATGGGCGCCGCGCTGGCAAATTGTTAGGGGCGGCGCGCTTTTACGCCTTGCGTAATCGATGCGGCGTTTGTTCCATGCGCTGAAGTGGTGAAGGCGGCTCCGCGCGCCGCTCTGGGGAGAGCCCACGGCGCAATAAGGGAAGCCGCCTTCGCGCCTCCTGGGATACAAAAAGGCGCGGGCGCATTTGAATCAAATTTGAACTAACGAAATGACAAGGAACGCAGTTAACGAGGTCCTTGTGCAATCACTTTTTTGAGCGCAACACAGCGAATTAGCTATATTCCCTATGCGAACAAATTCCGGGAAGGCGGAATGCCTCGAAGAATCGCGTCTTTAAGGTAAACAACACACTTCTGCTGTGTGCGGCGAAGATCAGCAACAAAAGACCGCCCGGCCTACCTGCCGGGCGGTTGTTCAGTTGCAGGAATGAATAGTCAGTGCAGCGCGCGAGGATTTAGCTCGCGCCGGCGCCGGCGACCCAGCCGGTGCAGGTGGCAATATCTTTAAGCCCGTGCTCGCCGAGGCAGAACGCTTCTTCATAGGGCGAGCGCGTTGCTGCGATGCACTGATCAAGAGTGAGCTTCGCCATGGAAAGACAGCGCTCCGAACGGTCGTTCTTGGCGTAGACTTCAACTACTTTGTCGTTAAGCGTTGAAACGGAATAGCGCGACGCAAGGTTGAGCACCCGGTCGATAATCACGTCGGCATTTGGCTCGGTCGCCGCGCCAGCGCGCGCACTTTCGCCCCAATCAGCGGCCCAGTTGCCCGATGCGCTGGCTAAAGACGGGGCGACAACGCCGCCATTTTCCGAACGCGTTAACTCCGGCATCGACGGCGCCGGGCGCGAGCGGCCATATTCCCGCGCATCGTTCAGCCGCGCTGTTCCCGCGCCGATCCTCTTCTTGCCCCATTTGGTTTTCTGCATGGCGTAGGCCTGGGACTTGAACGCTTCCCCAAGGGCGTTGATTCGGGCGCCGTCCTGCGCCGTCATTGTAAGAATAGCGTCAATGGCTTTGTCGGCGCCTTTCAGCTGGCGGGGGTAGCTTGGGTTTTGAGAAAGTTTTGAAAGAAACGCGTCCTTGCCCTTCAGGCCCCTATGGCGCTTGCCGGATTTGACTTCCTTTTGCAGCGCTTCAGCAAATTCAGGAACGTCAGAAGCGACCAGCGCCGCATAGGCGACCCAGCCGGAAGAGAGCTTTTTGGAATCATGGGAGGCAAGGCGTCGATGCGCCTCCCGGGTGACGCTGGCGCCGTCGAAGGGGGATTTTTCGATGGCCGCTACATCTTCGCGAAAGCGAATATAATCCGCCGCCGCCCGCTCAAGTGCATTATTGCGCGGCTGCGCCAGCGTATCGGCGGAAACGCCGGTGGCGGCAAAGCCCGCGCAAAGCGCGATCAAAGCGGCTCGATTCGGCAAAAGACGTCTCGATGCGGCGCCGTGGCGAACCGCTCTTCTCTTAAGCGACATTTATGATGACTCCCAACTTTTGAACCCGGTTTGGGCGCTCCAGCCTTGCACTGCTGTAATGGCTTCCCGACTCACACCCTACGCTCCGGCGCTTAAGACCTGCCTCATCATCATAGCCGCATTAGAAATAAATTCGACAGGCATTTTGCTTTAAAGCAAGGAGAATTGAGGGCTCGTGACCACAGAACTGAGTGGGGACAGGGCGGGGGCCCTCTCGGTGAGGCGGGGGCCGGGGCGGCGGGGCTTTCGCCGGGGATTCAACATTTGTTAACCGGCGCGCGGCCAAGGTGAAGGGGCCATTAATCTTGGGTAACCGCCGGTTAAAAAGCGTCCTTTCGGCGCCGAAGCGGCGGACCCCACGGCTTCGAAAGCGTCCCATGTTCTCAAAACTCGCGAAACTGCTTGGAAAACAAAGCGCCGGCCCTGTCTGGACCGGCGGGCCGAGCGATTTCGTGGCGGAATTGGATGCGGATATGCGAATTTGCCGTGTGTCCGATTCGGCGGGCGATATCGTCGGGGCCGATACGAAGTCCCTGATTTGGCGGTCTTTGTATGATTTCATCCGCCGGGAAGACCGGGAGGCGGTGAATCTGGCGTTTCACGCGGCGCTTGGTGACGATAAAAGCGGTTCGGCGCGCACCCGCGCGGATTTCCGGCTGCTGCGTCCTTGCCGCGCGCCGGCGCATGCTGAGGCGTCTTTCATGCAAACTCGGCCCGGGCGCGTTTTGGCGCTGATCCGCAATCGCGACGAGGATCTTGCCCGTGAGCGCGAACTGCGCGCCTCGGCGGAAGCCGCAAACGGCGAGGCGGCGGCGCGGCGTGATCTGATGGCCGATCTCGCCCACGAAATGAAGACCCCGCTCAACGCCATCATGGGTTTTGCCGACGCCATGCGCACCGAGACCTTCGGGCCGCTTGGGCATGAAAAATATGAGGAATATGCCGACCTCATCCATGCGTCGGGCGGGCATCTTATGGATTTGATCGGCTCAGTGCTCGATTTTTCCAAGATCGAGGCGGATCGTTACGCGCTCAACCCGGCGCTGATTGCGCCAGGGGACATCGCCCGCGAATGCGCTGAAATGATCCGACAGGGCGCCGAAGAAGCAGGCCTTAAGCTCGTTATCGATATTGACGATGACTTGCCGGAGACTTTTCTTGACCCGCGCGCCGTGCGGCAAATCCTGTTGAACCTCCTTTCCAACGCCGTGAAGTTCACCTCCGACGGTGAAATCTCCGTCAAGGCGGTTGAAGGGCTTGGGTCTATTGAGTTCACCATTTCAGACACCGGCGTCGGCATGAGCGAGACGGAACTCGCCAAGCTCGGCGGCCGCTACACCGATGTCCACGAAAAGGGCGTACGCGGAACAAGTGGTTCGGGCCTTGGCCTTTCGCTGGCGTTCGCCCTGGCGGAACTGATGGGCGGCTTTTTGCAGCTGAACTCTGCGCCGGGAGAGGGTGTTGTTGCGCATCTTACCTTGCCGGTGGTGACGGCGGCGTCTCGCCAAAAGCCAGCTGGTAAAGAGCCAACGAAACCCGGGGCAGTCAGTGGAGATGACGTTCAAAGCCAGCTTGATCGCGTCGCGCAATTCCGGCGCGAGCGCACCGACAACACCGCCAGCGCGGCTTGAGGATTAAACGGTAGGCGATACGTCACTTGAATGGAGGATGCGCCTGTTCTTCGCCGCGGGACCACCGCACATACGTTAACATCCCCGGGTAATGACCCATTCGGACTCATCGTAATTGTCCAGATGATAGCTAATAAAGCCTTCCAAATCCGAACGGCTGCGCGACTTCATAAGTTCGGAGAGTGCTTCGGTCAGCACGGCAAACAGCATTGCTTCTGTCGTTTTGTTTGCGTCCTGATCGGCCGCTTCTAATGCATCTGCGATGATCCGTTTTGCAATCGTAGCCTCGCCAGCCATAACCATTGTTCCTCGAGTTTTGGGTGAGTAATAGTATAGATAAATGATACGAGCTTCAGCAACATGATCCTCAAATCGGAGTGCGCTGGTGAGGCGTCCAATTCATGGCTGACTTTGACGCTGAAATCGTCAGCAAAATCACCGCCAGCTTGAGCACTGCAGGCTTTGCGGGCGACTGGATCGTCTCCAGCGATATTGTGAAGCTTAGCGACCGGAAGGGCACCTATATTTTGCTGATGCGGTTGAACAAAGCTGCGCCGATTGCCATCAAGCGACTAAGGACCGACAGCTTATCTCCTGGCGCCTATCTTTATGCCGGAAACGCATACGGCCCCGGCGGCCTTGCCGCACGCCTCAAACGTCACTTCAGGAAAGACAAAAAGGTTCACTGGCATGTGGACAGGCTGACAGTTCGGGCAAGCGAGCTGGCAGCGATCGTGGCGCCCGACAATGATGAATGCGCGATCGTCGAAGGGCTTGTAAGAAGCGGTTACTTCGAGACCGCGCTTAAAGGCTTCGGCAGCAGCGATTGCAGCCATTGCGAAAGCCATCTGTTGAAGCAAAGCGCCGCATGCGAATCAAACGCCGGCAAACTGAAATAACCCAGCAGCTAAATTCAAAACGGTTTGTGCAGCGTCCATCACGAAAATGAACAGCATCGGACCTTTAAGCACATACCAATAGGTGTCCCCTTGGCGCTCGCCGTTTCTCAAGATCGGCACATTGAAAATGAACTGCGAAAAATGTGCAGCCGCCAAAATGATCAACAACGCGCCCCGTTCCATCGGGTGTGTAAACAGGGACGAACCGGAAGCCCAAAAAATGAAAAGCATTATCGACAACGCCGCAAAAGCGCCGTTCATCCCGCCCAGGAAACGCGCCGAAGCAGCGGCCGTTAAAAAAATGGGCGATTCTCTTTGCGATTTAGGGATCATCATCTTCGCGGCGGCGACATGTTTAAAGCTGAAATATCGAAATGCCGCAGCAAACCACAACGCGCTCGCCGCCAGCGCGACGGGATAAAGGGAATTTGCGATCATGGTGCGGTCCTGCGATAGTGGAACAGGTCCAAGAGTATAGCCGAACCGGATGTCTAAAACGACTGCGCTTCACAGTGGTGGTCATTCGGGGTCGGGGTAATTGTTGTTGCAGAAAGAGGCGTTCGATTGGCTCAAACAGCGGCCATGACCGCTGGCACATCAACAGGATGGGAACGGAAATAGCATGAGCAATTGGCGTATGTCTGGTCACACAGCGGTTATTACCGGCGGCGCAAGCGGCCTTGGGCTTGAGACGGCTCGACGTTATGCCGCAGCGGGGATGAATATTGTTGTTGCGGACAAGGATGGCGATGCGATTGACGCTGCAACTGAGGAACTTTTATCAATCGCCGGCTCCGGAGATCAGGTCTTGGGCGTCGCATGCGATGTGACGGACATCGATCAGGTTAACGCGCTTTGCGACGCCGCCTACGACAAGTTTGGCAATGTCCATTGCTTGATGAACAATGCTGGCGCCGGTTTTCCCGTGGGTGCGCCTTGGGAAAACCTTGATGAATTGAAAAAGACGCTGTCTATCAATCTTTGGGGCGTGGTGCATGGCTGTCATGCTTTCATTCCCAAAATGCTGGAGAGCGGCGAGCCCGGCGCCATCATCAATACCGGCTCCAAACAGGGCATTACCAGACCGCCCGGCAACTATGCTTATAATCTCTCGAAAGTTGGTGTTCTCGCCTATACCGAGAGTGTTGCGCATGCGCTTACGCGAATTGAGAACTGCAAGTTGACAGCCCATTTGTTTGTGCCCGGCTTTGTTTATACGCCCATGGTCTCGCGGCACATTCCTCAAAAACCGCCTTTTGCCTGGACCGCTGAAGAGACCGTTGATTTCTTGCTGCCATGTCTTGATCGCGGCGACTTTTACATAATCTGCCCGGATAACGAATCTCCCCGGGATGTTGACGAAAAACGCATTCAATGGAGCGCTGACGATTTAATCAAAAATCGTCCGGCGCTGTCACGCTGGCATCCGGATTTTAAGGAAGCGTTTGAAGCCTTTATGAAATCTTGAGGCATGGGTCCCGCCGCGGTGTTTTCGGTTTGCAGTTGCGGCAAAGGCGCAACGAATTTCTCAGATGAAGAAAGCGGAGCGAGGTGACAGCTGAAGTTTCACAGGACCTGATTGAAGCAGGGCGCGGCTATGAAGAACTTTTTGTTCCCGCGCTATTTGCGCCTTGGACTGAACACCTTGTCGCCGCCGCTCACGTAGGCGAGGGCTCTCATGTCCTTGACGTTGCTTGCGGCACGGGCGTTCTTGCGCGGCGGGCGCTGGCGAAGGTTGGCGTAGCGGGGCGTGTTGTTGGCGTCGATCCGGCGCCGGGCATGATTGCCGTTGCAAAAGAAATTGAGCCGCGAATCCAATGGATCGAATGCGCGGCAGAAAACCTTCAATTGGAAGATGGCGCCTTTGATTGTGTCGTCTCACAATTTGGTATGATGTTTTTTGACGACCGACCCAAAGCCGCTGAAGAGATGTTTCGGGTTTTGAAAAAGGACGGGTCGCTGGCGGTGGCGGTTTGGAACACTTTAGATGAAAATCCAGTGTATCAAGACGTGGTTGCGTTATTGCAGGAGCATGTGAGCAACCGGGCGGCTGATGCATTGCGTTTGCCCTTCAGTCTTGGAAACGCCGAGGAAGTTTTTGATTGCGTTCAACAGGCAGGCTTCGCTGGCGTTCAGTCGGCCACAAGATTCGAGAAGGGAAAATTTCGCAGCGCGCGTCAAATGGTGGAGGCGGAACTTCGCGGTTGGCTTCCGATGTTCGATATCAACCTTGAGGAAGACGAAATCGAAACTGTCCTGGCGGCGTCGGAAAAGGTGTTCAACAAATACGCCGCCCACTCGGGCGAAATTGAATTCACAACATCCGCGCACATCATAACGGCGCAAAAAGGTTAGAAGCTTCTTCACGGTAGCTCGGTTTGGCGACGAAGACGGCCTGGCGCGAGCGCCGTCAAATATATGTCTGTGTTCTGCCGCCTCCCTCTTTGTCGCTTTTGAGCTGTGCGCAGACCTTCGTCTGCCGCCCCCATCCCAACATTCCTGAGACCCAAAGCCTTGACATCTGGCGGTATCGGTTTATAAATAACTGACCGGTCAGTTAGTAAAGGATTGGTTATGGCCCGCGCCCGCACCCTGGAAGCCAAGGATCAGCGCCGGCAGGCGTTGCTCAATGCGGCGCTGGACGAGTTTTTTGAGCGCGGGTTTTCGGCCGCGCGTATGGACGACATTGCGTCCCGCGCCGGCCTCTCCAAAGGCGCGATCTACCTTTATTTTTCTTCCAAGGAAGATCTCTTCACCTCGCTGGTGGAGAGCTTTGCAGTTCCGAGGGTGGAATTGCTTGAAACATCGGTTCGGGCGGCAGGTGGCGGTCTCAGCGCCATTAGCGCGCTGATGCGCCTTGCGCCGATCATCCTCCGGCAAAGCCCGATACCGAAAATTGCAAAAATATTGATAGCCGATGCGCAAGCGTTCCCGGACATGGTGACAGCTTACCGCAAACGCGTGGTCGATCGCGGGCTTGGCGCCATTGCGGGCGTGTTGGAAG
>JANQOV010000058.1 GCA_028285645.1 Hyphococcus sp. | reverse complement strand
AAATCGCCATCGAAACCAACGGCACGATCGCAGCGCCCGAAGACATCGACTGGATATGCGTCAGCCCCAAGGCGGATACCGAGCTCAAGCAGCTTTCGGGCAACGAATTAAAGCTGGTTTACCCGCAGGAAAAAGCCCCGCCCGAGCGGTTTGAGCATCTCGCGTTTGACTTTTTCTTTCTTCAGCCTATGGACGGGTCTGCCGCGGCCAAAGCAACGCTAGCGGCCATCGATTATTGCAAAGCCCATCCGCGTTGGCGGCTTAGTCTGCAGACGCACAAACTGCTTGGCATTCCTTGAGGGGAGGGCCGGCGCGGGCGACGAAGGAAAGAGGAACGCATCATGCGCATCGTCAAGTCGATCCATTTCGACGCCGCGCATTTTCTGGAGCATGAAGGCGAGACGCGCCCCTATGCGCGTATGCATGGCCATTCGTTCCAGCTTGAGGTTGCGATCGAGGGCGAGCCCGGCGCCGACACTGGTTGGGTCGCAGATTTTGGCGATGTCGCCGACGCGCTGGAGCGCCTGCGTGAAGAGATCGACCATCGGTTGCTTAATGAGGTGGAAGGTCTTGAACGGCCGACCCTCGAGAACATCTGCGTCTGGGTTTATGGAAAATTGAAACCCCAATTCCCGGGGCTTTGCGCCGTCAGTGTTGCGCGCCCGTCAAATGGCGAGCGCTGCACCTTTGAGCCTTGATAGTGTGGTTTAAGCTTCCGTCTCGCCCTTCATCCGGGCAATGAGGAATTGCGCGTCGCGGCAATAGCCGGCGGCGGTGCGGTCGGCGCGGCCCAGCGCCTTGTCCAGTTCTTCAAGCGACTGCTCGATCTCGTCATACGTCGCAAACGCATCGCGCGGCGGCGACAGGTTAAGCCCCTGTTCGCTGGCGTCGAGCCGCATGGCCGAGACCGAATAATGCGCCTTGCCGCCAAGGTTCACGTCAAAATGGCGGTGCGGTTTGCCGATGAGCGTCTTGGCGCGTTCGTCGGCGCTCTCGATCGCCTTGTTAATGGAAACGCGCATTTCATCATAGCGCTCGGCGAGTAGCGCCCGCCCGCCCGCATCTTCAACGCCCTTTGCGGAGACGACAACATCGCAAGCCTGTTCGAGAATGTCGCGAATGGAATCGATCGTATATAGCGTTGCTTCAATGGCGCTCAAAGCGCCGCGAATAGGGTTGTTATCGTCGGTTGGGGCTTCTTCTTCCTTGGTTCCCCCAACGCCGCGAAGCACGCGCGAAAGCCCCGCCTGCATATTGATTTCAGGCAGATCATGATCGTCGTCGGACGCCGACTTTTTACCAAGCCAGCCCGCGAGCGGACTTTTCTTTTTGGGACTTTCCCCTTGGGACCTACGCAATGCAAACGCCACGCGCCCTGCTCCTTCTGACCCTTCTGTAATGGGGCAGCATTGCACCAAGGATTTAGAGCGCCGTTAAGGATTTGCTTAAATTTGTCAGACTTGGGGGGCTGGAGCACTAACCGGCTGGTTTTGAGGCCCTTATTGCGGGTTGATGCTCGTAGCAAACATAAGCCGTCGATTGTTTCGGAAACCTGGTAAGCCGAGGCTTTCTGAATCTTTTGTAGATTTATTTAGGACGGCCAACTAGGCGTATTCACCCGTTTCTTCGAAACACGTTTACAAATCCCAAAACACAACCGAGTGCGCTAACAACTAACCCCACAAGTCCGATGTACGATGCCACCGCCTTGTGAAATTTCCAATCGGAAAGCATCTCCGGTGTTGGATCGGGATAAGGCAATCCCGCAAATTGCAGATCATAAATATAGCTAGCGATGATGATCACGACGCCTATCAGAATTACATATTTTGGCCGAAGGATTTTCATATAAAAATGGAGCCACTTTTTGGAATTTTCTGTAACTGAAAACTCTTGGATTCTCAAAACCGCACTCCAATCCAAAGTCCGCTTCTGCGCGCCCTGCAGACCTAAAACTCCTTCAATCCATCGACAAATTCTTCGACATCGTCGTTAAGGTAGAAGCGCTCGACGTTTTCTACACGGGCGCCGACATTCTGGCGCAGAGCTCGCGACTCCATCGGTTGCATTGGTTCCGATTTGATCTGACAACGTTTCTAATCCAGCGAACTGGACTGGGAGCGACTTTGTTTTCCTAGATTACTGAGATAAGCTCGCAAAGTAAGAGGCGCGTCGGGCGCTTACTTTGGGAGGGGCACCATGGACAGACGGAAATTTGTCGTCGGCGTAGGCGGCCTGTTGTTATCGACAGGCGGCGTCAAGTCAGCTTCGGCGGAGACGAAAGACGGCCTCGTGATGCCAAGCAAAGCGTGCAAAACATCGGTCCGTCATACGCCGGGCCCCTATCTAACGGCGGACAATCTCATTCGCACCGACATTCGCGAAGACCTTCCTGGCGCACCACTGCAACTTGCATTGCGCGTCACGCATAGTCTTTGGTGTACGCCTATTGAAGGCGCCGTCGTTGATATTTGGCAATGCGACGCCATCGGCCGATATGCCGGTTTTCAAAATATCGAGTTCGACATGACGACTCTGCGGGTCGCCGGCATGGGCGCCGATTATTCAAGCGAGTCATTCTTGAGAGGTCGGCAGGTCACCGACGAAAACGGCGTCGCGCGTTTTACGACGATTGTGCCTGGCTGGTACTTCCCGCGCCTGCCGCATATTCACGTGCGCGTCATCCTCGCTGAGCAGGTTTGGACGGCGCACGATATACAGTTGTTCTTCCCGAACGATCTCATCGACGCCGTGTATGAGACCGAGCCTTATGCCGAACGCGGTCCAATGCCTTTCGACATCAAACGCGACATCGTCGTCAAAGGCGACAAGAAACTCGCCAAGAAAACCACGATTGCGATGGCCAAGGACGGTGAGGGCTATGCGGGCGACCATGAGATCGTGATGGAAGGGCTCTGACGCGGTTACTGTTTCTTCGCTGTGTCTAAGATAGTTTGCTTTGAGAAATCCGGGTGAGCTTTTAAGTCAGCGCCTAATATCTGTCCGCAATCTTCAAGAGGGTCGAATCAATTTGAGACATCGCAGAGGACGATTCGAGCGGCCGGTCGTTTACGATAATGGAAAAGACCAGGGTTCGTCCGCTGCGGGCCTGCATGTAGCCGGACAACGCATCTGCGTGATTCAGTGTACCGGTCTTTGCAAAGATCTTTCCCTCTAATGCTGACCCGCGGAAACGGTATTTCAGCGTCCCAACCGAGGCGCCGCCAACCGGCAAGCTTGCACGATAGTCATTGCCCCATGGCGCAGCAGCGGCGTGACGGAGCAGGGCGGTTATGGTCGCGGGTGTGACGCGGTTGTAGCTCGAGAGACCCGAGCCGTCGGCAAAATCATAGGAAGTCCGCGATACCCCGACGTCTTCCAAGAATTCTTCGATGTGCAACAACCCGCAAAAGGAAGAGCCTCTCCCAGCGACGTGGCCTAGTTGGCGAAGCAAAACCTCGGCATACAGATTTTCACTGTCTTGGTTGATCTCAGTCACGATGTCCTGCATTGGCGCGGGGCTGAGGGAAGCGATGACGGTGCCGTTGGAAGTAACTTGACCACGGCGCGCGCACTCCAACCGAGCGGCAGGGTCGTTCGGATTGGTTGACTTCGGTTCGTCAACATATTGGAGGGGGCGCCGCCGGGTCCGCAGTTCCCCCGAAACCGCAACGCCTTTGGCCTCCAGCGCCCGCTTGAAGTACCACGCGGCCAAATGCGCCGGGTCGTCGACTCCCAGATCGAGCGTTACCGATCTCGAGCCGGCGGGCAGCTCCCCGTAGAGCCGCGCCGTTCGGTCGCCGATGCGCCGTTCCAGCCGCAGCGCCCTTGGCGCCGTTGCGTCGCTGGTCTTCGCCTCGTTGTGAAGGTTGAAATAGCTCGGGCCGGCGCCGATCCATGAAGCCTGAACGCTGGTCCCTGGCGCGCTGGACGGCGAAACTCTAAGGGGAAGGACATTATTGTTCACGGCGATCGCCGAAATGGATGTTCCGTGGCCGAATTTCAGGTCATCCCAGCTCCAACCCAGAGGTCGCCGCTCATCGGCGAACCACTGATCATCGCCGACAATATCGCCGACCTCAGTGATCCCTCGCTCTACCACTGCCTCAGCGAGGGATTCGATACATCGACCGTTGCAATCCGTGCCGAAACCGACGGTCGGGTCGCCGCGCCCCATCAACGCAAGGGTCGGCGGTCCCCCATCTGTCGGGTCTAATGCGACCCGCAGTCCAGAATCTAAAGCGGTAAGCTCCGCCTTCGCCGCGAGAGCCGCCGCCGTGACGAACAATTTGACGTTTGAGGCTGGCGCAAACCGTTCGTCAGCCCGAAACGCCACAAGGACATTGCCGTTGAGATCGGTCACCGAGATTCCATAACGAAGCCCGGCAAGGTCGGAATGGGTTTCAAGCTCGCCAGAATCTCGACTGTGAACCGGGGCAATCGCAAGGGCCATCATGGCTATTCCCGCGATGATTATGCGCCAATAATGAAACATAACACGCCCGAATGACGGCCCGTTTTCCGCAGCGCTTCTCCCCAATGCGAGGAAATCCACCATTCGTGCTTTCCTTTGCGACCCTTTTGATATGTCGGTATTCGGATGGCGTTGTAAGTCTAGAGCAAACCAGCCTCCGGCTCCAGTATGAGACCCGACCTGCCTCCACGTCCTCATTAATACAAGCCGCCAGTGAGCTTTTGATCGGGCGAGCGCTCGACCTTCCGTCTACTGTTCAAAAATCGCTTCTGTGCTTTTCGCGGAAGGCTATTGGCGTCATGCCAGTCTCGCGCTTGAAGGCTTTGTAGAAAGTCGAGCGCGAGTTAAAGCCAACTTCAAGCGCAATAGCGAGGATTGAGGCGTCTCCTGTTAGAATACGCGGCTTCGCTGCTTCGATCCGCCAATGGGCCACATAGTCAAAAAAAGTCGCGCCTATTTCTTCGTTCAATGTTTGCGACGCCATATTCGGCGACGCCCCCACATGACGCGCCAGCTTGTTGAGAGAAAGGTTGGCGTCGAGATAAAGCGCGTCCTCTCGCATTGCTTTTTCAACACGCTGGGCGAGACGTTTGGCGCGATCTTCCGTTAACGCAGAGCGCACATATTTTTCTTGCGGCTCGTTCCCAAGCGCGGCAGCGGGTTCGTTTGTTTGCGGCACGCCAGATGGCGGCGCCACTGTGGCAAACGCAACGATAAATAAGAGCAGTGCGGCAGCAAGCACAAAAACAATCTCGCCGGGGAAGATGAGGCCAGAGCTGAAATTATCACTGAGCAAGGACAACGTCGCCGCGCCCCACAGCGCGATAAGCATCGCCATGAACCAGTCGATCCAGCGCAACTCTCGCTTGTCAGTATTTGAGTAGAAATCTTTAAGCTTCGCCCTAAAGGCGCCAAGACGCCGGAGCGTCGCGATGAGATAACCGAGCGAGACAAGCGACCAAAGAAAGATGAGAGCAAAGGTTAGAACCGCGAGCGCTGCTGGCGCAAAGCCATCCGGCAGTTTTCCATCAACGAACATCGCAACTTTGGACGTCCCGGGTAAAAGCCAGTAGCCGAAGGTTGTCATCAATCCCGCCGCCGGCAAGACGCCGTCGCGCCAGTTCAGGGGCGGGGGCGCTGATTGAGCGGTGCGCGCGGCGACAAAAAAGTAAACTGTCGGGGGCAACGCCATCAGCATGGGCAATATGGCGGGCATGTAAAAGACGTAAAGGCCGCGTGCGAACGCGACCACAATCGGGATCGCAGCGACGCCGGCAAACAAAGCAAACATCGCAATGAGGTAGATGCGCGATTTTCCCGCTTGGCCGCTGCTGAGGGCCGATAGCGCGCCTGCGGCAGCGATGCCGACGAGCGCCGCGGATAGTGCAATCATTTCTTCGCTTTGCATGCCTGTCTTTTGGTTTGCGTCCGGGATGAAATCAACGGGCGCGGCGACAGATGTTTTGCGCATCATCGGCTGTCCGCGCCGTCCCGCGCGGACGGCATCTCTCTGTAATCACGGCTGTTTTCACCCATGTTGATGCCGCCGCGATTGGCGGTTGCGCGACGACGAAACTTCAAGGTCAGGATGGATTGTCAATGTTGGATGTGAGCAACGCCCCTGTTGGCGGCATTGTCGGCGCTATTGTCGGCGCCCACGTTATTTCCGGCGCCCTCGCCATTACGGCGGGCGCCGTTGCGCTCGGGGCCCGCAAGGGGGCTGCTTTCCATATCGGCGCCGGCCGCATATTCGCCGCCGCTATGATCCTATCGTCGGCGCTTGGCGCGGTGTTGGGCCTCATCAGGGTTGATGAATTCTACATCACGTTCCACGCCGGCGTTCTTGGGGTCACACTGATTCTGAGCAGCTGGTTGACCGTGCGGGCGCGCGAGGGCCGTCTCGGCGGCGCAGGCCTTGCGGTTGGGATCGTCAATTTGCTTAATGTCGCCGGCTTGATCGCTCTTGGCGTCCATGCCCAGTCGCTGCCTGATGGTGTGCTCTTGGGCTTTCATGCGACAGACTATTTCTTTCTGTCTGGGATGGCCGGCGTCGCAGCCCTTGGCGACATCAGTCTCCTCTTTCGCAAACCGCTATCTGACCGACACAGAATCGCGCGGCATCTCTGGCGCATGTGCCTTGGTTTTTTCATCGCCGCTGGTTCCGCCTTTACCGGACCCGGCGCAAAGGCTTTCCCTCAAGCGGTCAGAGAGTCCGGCGTTCTCTCAGCGCCAGAGCTGATCATCTTGGTGGCTATGCTGTTCTGGCTCGCGCGCACGCTTTTTCGCCGGTCAACGCCTGCAGGTGAAAGCTCGTTGTAATCGCATCGGTCTGTTTCGAGCTGCCCGCTTTACTGGATGGCGATGCGGGGTGCGGCGGGACTATCCGTCCCGCCGCGCTCCCCCAACACGTCAAAGCAACAAGCGCATGTAAGAATGTCCTGAGGCTTTGACGGCCTCGTCAGCGTGTGATGCAAGCGCATCTCCCCCCGCTGCCACGGCAAAACGTAAGCGCTAGCTTTTTGGTTTCAAAGCGATTTTCCGCCGGTTTTTCGGTTTGAAAATTTGATTGTGCATGGTTCGCTTATTCGGTTTACCAGCCAATAACGCGCGGAAAATCCCAATTGATTCCGGCAGGTTTTTCATGTCAGGCGAAACAGAAAAGGCGAACTTGCAAGGTCAAAATTGCTTAGGAAAAGCGCGAAAATTTTTCGTTTTGAAAATCAACTATTTTGCGACCACGGGTTCTTCATCCGGGGGCTTTGCGGGGAATCTTTGATGTAGGATTCAACCAATCTGTCGATTGCCTTGCGCACCACCTGACTATGCTCGCGAGAATAACCAAGGCTGGCGACAAAACTCCAATGGGCGTGCATCATTGAAACGAAAAGGAATGAGAGTTCCTCACAGGACGGACTATCGAGTTCAGGGTGAGCAATCGCCAGTTCCTGGGAGATGACTTGACCAAGCGTTTCGTACTGTGCGCACAAGCGATCTTTCACCTGCTCCGAGCCAACGGAATACGCAACCATCGCGTCATAGGCTTCGAGGTTAGCAGGCATGCTATATCCGTCGGCCAGGTCAAATAGAAAATCGAGAAAGAAACGAAGACGCTCAACCTCGCCGACGTCGACAATCCCCGATACGATTAACTCGCGATAGACATTGCCGAGATAATCGCTCAACTCGGCCATCAACATATCCAAGTCTGAAAAATAGTATCTTATGAGTTGTCGTGAGAGGCCGGCTTCATTTGCAACGCTTTCAAATGAAAACCCCTGAAGGCCCTTCTCATTAAGTATCTTTGTCGTCGCTTGCAGGATATGCGTTTTCTTATCTTGCGACGGATCACTGGCGCCCAACGCTTACTCCACTGATTGTCCACTTGTCATCGTGCCGCCGAAAGCCGCGATGAGCAAGCCAAACTTGGCGCAAGGTCCCATAATTTAGGATGCGCTCGAAGAGGGCGGCGCCATGCCCGCGCTGACGACCAGCGCCGCTAAACGAAGGTGGGCTGTGATTTTTTTTTGAGTAGGAAAACTGAATGCGCGTCACTGTCAGCGCGGCGCAACTAATCTGCGCCGTCGCGCCAAATCTTAGTCTGTGCGCTTTCGCGCACGGGCGCCCTCCACAAGCCAGGCGCCAAGAAGGGCTGCGCCGATGAGAATGAGCCAGGCGTAAGGCGGAAAGGCCGGCCGGTCGCGCACCGCATCTATGCGCGAAGCGTTGCGGTCAAGGACGCCGGCCCAGCCGGGGCCGGCGCGTGAGCCGGCGTTTTCTCGAATGGACCGAATGGCGGGAAGATTTGCCTCAGGGCGCGCCGTCAGACCGCGTGTCCGTATATTGAACACGCCGCCGCCGGTCGCTTGCGTTAAGGGCGCTAAATGCTCAGCGGTTGAAATGACGTTCTGAAACTCCGGCGCGGCGGCAAGACCAACAGCGCCAATCGCGAAAAGATCGCCCGACGCCGCCCGGTGCAGTCCGCGCTCGGCGTTGTCGATGCGTCCTTCAAAAAGGCCCGGTGATGATTGCGTCAACAGGAGTTCCCGTTCCTCGCCGGACGGCGCTGTGACGACAACTTGCGGCGCCTCTTCCGACATAGTGCGGCGCTTTATGAACAAAGTCCCGCCGTCGCCGTGAAGCATCAGCGCTTCTTCTTCGAGTTCAGGTTCTTTCATCAGCCAGTGGGCGATGCGGCGCAAAAGCTCTGCATGGGGACCGCCGCCGTCAAAGCCGCGCGCCCAAAGCCAGAAGTGGTCTGACAAAAACAAGCCGACACGGCCGTCGCCGATGCGGTCGAGAATGAGCAGCGGCGACGCTTGCGGTCCCGCCATCAATGTTTGTCCGCGCAATTGCGTGACCGGCATGATGCGCAGCCAGCGGCCCCAATAATCAGCCTCCGGCAGATCGGCCGAGACCGGATGGCGCGCGCCCTTGTCGGTGACCGCCGGGCGGAACGCACCTTCAACCGCTGCGCCCACGGGCAGCGCTGGCAGGATGAAAGAAAGGTTGCGGCGCGAGGCAAGGCTTAAGACGCCATTATATTCAGGACCCGACGCAATCAAAACCGCGCCGCCTTCATCAACATAGCGGGCAATGTTGTCGAAGTGATAAGACGACAAGACGCCACGATAGGTGTAGCGATCGAAAATCAACAGATCGAATTCACTGAGCTTGTCGATAAAAAGTTCGTCCTGCGGAAAGGGAATGAGCGCCAATTCGGAAATCGGCGTGCCGTCATTTTTTTCGATGGGCCGCAGAATGGTGAAATGCACGAGATCAACGGCGGCGTCTGACTTTAAAAGATTGCGCCATACCCGCTCGCCGGGATGCGGCTCGCCTGAGATCAACAAAACGCGCAAGCGGTCGCGGATAGCAGTGATCGGCAAGACGGCGATGTTATTGCGGGTTGTGAGTTCGCCGCGCCGCTCTTCCACTTCAAGTTCGATCACCGTGCGCCCCGGCCGGTCAAGCGGCGCGTCAAAACTTGCTTCAACGCCGATCGGCACCGGCTGGCTGAACATGTCCTTGCCGTCGATCCGAAGCGTTACCAGCGCTGCGCCGCCTTCTTCAAGTACCGCGCCGCCGGACCCGAGATCATCAACGCGGAATGAAATCCTTGCCTTGTCGCGCACCAATCCATAGCGCGGCGCATTGACAAGCGTGATCTTGCGGTCAGTCTCGGCGTCGCTGCCGGTAGAGAGGAAATGCACCGGCGCTGCGAGCGCAAGATCATCACCGAGATTTCCATCCGTTGTCTGACCATCGGAAATGATGAAAACGCCGCTAAGGCGCGCGCGCGGCGCATCGCTCAAGGCTGTGCGCAAGGTTTCGATCAGCCTTGTTTCTTCGTCGCCCTCTGCGGCGACGATGCGGGTTTCAATGTTCTCAAGATTGCCGAGCCGTTCTTCAAGGCCGTTCATCGCGGCTTCGGTAACCGCGTTGCGACCGTCAAGTTGTTGACTTGCGCTTTCATCGACGACAATGATGGCGATATCGTCAAGGGGCGTGCGTTCGGTCTCGCGCAGTTGCGGGTTTCCAACGAGCGCGATCAGCGCTGCAACTGCCAGCGCCCGCAGTAAACCGCTGCGCCAATAACGTATGATGCTGATGGCGACGACAACAGCGCCGAGCAGCATAGCGAGCGCAAAGCTCCATTCGGGAATGAGGGGCTCGAAAATTATCGTCACTGGTATGTTCACTGGCCAAGCCGCTCCAGCAGGATCGGCGTGTGCACCTGATCCGACTTATAGTTGCCGGTTAGCGCCACCATGATCACATTAACGCCGGCGCGATAGGAAAGTTCGCGCGCCCGCGCGCCGCCGCGGCCCATGGAGCGCGTTGGCCGGCCGAACTCATCGCTCGCCCAGGCGCCAGCCCAGTCACGCCCGCCGATGATCACTGACGTCACCCCGTCATTGGCGCCGGAGCCTTTGACCTCGACCCAAACCGGATTGCCGCCTTGCCGGCCGCGCAGATCATCCAGCAAGTAAAATGACCGCATCAACACGTGCCCGTCGCTAACCGGCGTTAGGGGCGGCGCGTCAAGCTGCGAAAGAATAGCGCGCAGGGCCTGGTTTTCCGGCGTTGTTGCGCCGCCAACGCTGCGTTCGTCGTCGCGGGTGTCAAACAGGATCATGCCGCCGAACCGCATGAAGTTTTCAATATTGGTGAGCGCGGCGTCTGACGGCGCAGCAGCGCCGGGCACGATCGGCCAATAGAGAAAGGGATAGACCGATAAATCATCCGTTTCTGGATCAATGCCAGCGGGCGGCCCGGGTTCAACTGAAGTGCGGCGGATAAGTTCCCGGGAAAGCGCAGCGAGCGCCTGGCCGGAGAGACGGTCGACGGCGTCATCGCCGGTCAGCACATAAGCAAGGCGCGTTTCAAGGGCGGCTTCTTTTGATTGCGGGTCAATGGCGGGGTCGAGCGGTTGCGCGACCGCATCGCCAGGATAAACAGCAAGCGCGGCAATAAGCGCAGCGCTTGTCGCGGCTGCCACGCGCGGCAGTCTTAAGCGGCCGCTGATCAGCAAGGAAACAATCCCGTCAATGAGAAATAGCGCCAGGGCCGCCGCAATGAGGAACGGTCCGATCCGCACCGGCGGTGCCGTTTCAAAGGGTATGATGGGCGTGTTCGCTAACGCCATGGGTTCGAACGGCGTTTTTGCAGACACAGCATTGAGCGCCAGCGGCGCATCAGGCGGACCATACAGGCCGGGGCGCCGGCCCGGAGCAGGCGGCTCATCAATTTGTGCTGCGGTCAGCGCTGGCGCCTGGCCAATGGGGCGTTGCAATCGTCCAAATCCGTCAAGCAGCCTGAAGGGCTGATAACGCATTTGCGCTTCCGCCTGTTCGCCGCCGCTTTCGTCAGGGCTTTCAGGGCCCAGCGTCGACAAAAACGTCAGCCGCCGCAGCATGTCGATAAAAACGCCGGAGAGCGGCAAGTCTGACCATTCAGGGGTTGCCGTAATATGAAAGAGGGCGATAGCGCCGGCGCCGTCTCTTGTGCCGGTGACCAGCGGGGTTCCGTCAGCAAGCTGCGCCCAACTGGCTTTTGTCGTCTCGCCGCCGGGATTAGCGAGCACTTGCCGGCGAATGAAAACGTCGCCCGGCGCGTCAAGACCGGCGAAGGGACCGTCGGCGGAAAAGCTCTCCAGCCGCTGCGGCGTATCCCAGGTTAAGGCGCCGCCAAAGGCGCGGCCGCCGCCGCGCAATCGGACGGGCAATAGTGGCGGCGCGCCGTCTTGCGCCGCGCCCGCCAACACGGGCCCTGCAAACCGGATGAGCACGCCGCCGCGGTTTACCCAATCCGCCAAGCCTTCAACATCGCTGTCGCGCAAGCGGCCAATGTCGTCAAGGACGATCACCGAAACATCCGACGCCAGAAGCGAAGCGATGTCGCCGGTTAGAAACTCTGCATAAGGAGCAAGCGCTTTTTGAACGTAATGCGATCCTGACAAGAGATTGCTGCCAGTGCGCGGGGCGTCCGTCAAAAGCCCGATCAGCGCCCGCCGGTTGCGCGCATCCGCAAAGTGAATGGCGCCAGCGCTTAATGCGTTCTCGAGCCGCACGCGTCCCAGCTCATTGCGCAAGGCAAGCGGCAGGTCGAGAGTTAAGTCTGCAAATTTTGTTTCGGGTTTTAGTTCGAGCAACAGCCGTGTTAATTCGCGGCCGTCCCGGGCGGTCGCGGCGAGTTCCGCCTCAAGGGCGGCGCCGGTTTTAAGGCGCTCAACGCGATAGGTGGGTCCGTCAGGCTGATCGCCAAGGGCGCGCAGGATGACGATATTCGCCGGATCGCCTGCAAAGACCGTCAACGCACCGCGCGACTTTAAGGCGTCAGCAAAGGCTGCGTCGCCTTCGCCTGTCAGACCGTCGGCGAGCCAGCGGATTTCAGGTTCGGCGCCGTCGCCAAGGCCGGTTATGGCTGTGTCGAGTTCGTCAAGCCGTGCTAGAGCGTATGTCCGATCCGCGGCGAAGGGTTTTGGCGTTAGGCTCGCTGCAACCCCGCGGAAGGCTTCGCCGGTCATGGGAACAAGCGCCGCCGGCGCGTTTTCCGGCGTGGTCGTCAGCATAAAGACGGTGCGGTTTGCCTGCACGGCTTCTTCAGCGCCCTCGGCAAGCGCATCAGTGCGCTTTCGCCAATTGGCGGCGGCGGCCCAGCTGTCGTCGACCACAAACACCAGCGGGCCTGTCGTTGTGGAAGGCGGTGGCGCATTCAAAATCGGACCCGCAAGACCGATAATGATGATGGCGGCGATCATGAGCCTAAGCAGCAAGAGCCACCAAGGGGTGCGATGCGGCGTTTCCTTGTTGGTCTGCAGCGACTTTAAAAGATCAAAAGCGGGAAAGCGGACACGCACCGGCGCCGGCGGCGTTGCGCGCAAGAGCAGCCAGATCACCGGTAGTGTCGCAAGGGCTGCGAGCAAAAAGGGCGACGTAAAAGAAAGAGCGCCGAGCATTGTCTAACTCTTTCGCAGCCGTTGATCGCCGAGCGCCGTGTGCAGCGCGAGGAGCGCGGTTTGCGCAGGACGGTCCGTACGGTGATAAATATAAGACCAACCGGTATGAGCCGCTACAGCCTTAAGGCTCTCTCGCAGCGCTTCGAATTTTGTCTGGTAAGCGCTTTTGACTGATCCCGCCTCGCCAAAGATCAAACGATCGGGACTTTCGAGGTCTTCAAACTCCGTGCGCCCTTCAAACGGAAAGGTTTCTTCTGCAGCGTCGCAGATTTGCACGAGCACGCCTTTGGCGCCGGATGCAGCGAGTTTGCGCACAGTCTTTTCGATTGCCGCTTCATCTTCAAAAAAGTCGCTAAATAAAACAACGCGCGCGCCAGCGGCGAGATGCGCTGATGGCGGCGTTGCCGCAGAATCGTCAAAGCGCGCAAGGCGCAGGGCCTCCAGCATGCGCTCGGGCGCCGTTCGTCCCTGAAAAGGCCGCCGATCTTCCCCAAGCACGCCGATGCGCTCGCCGGCTTGCGCCAGAAGGATCGTCAGCGCTGTCGCTAACACATCTGCGCGGCGCCGTTTCGTAGGAACGTCATCAAGAGAAGAATAGTTGAGCGAGCGGGAAGGATCGCGCCATAGATAGATCGCCGCTGCTGCTTCCCATTCATTTTGGCGCACAAAAAGCCGGTTGGCGACGCGCGCTGATTGCCGCCAGTCGATGGTGCTGACTGGATCGCCAAAGATGTAGGGGCGGTGCTGCCAGAAGGTTTCGCCGGGCCCTGCGCGGCGTCGCCCATGCAGGCCCGCGGCGACGGTTTGCGCAATACGCTCTGCTTCAACCAGCAAGGCGGGAAAAAGCGCTGCGGCTTCTTCCGCGCTGTGGCGAACATGATCCGCGCTTTTGCGCGCAGCCTCAGGCGTTGGGGTCATGGGTTCGGCGCCTTTCTAATCGACCTAGCCTTTTACAGCGCCCCCAGCAATTCATCGACGAATTGATCCGTATCCAGCCCTTCCGAGCGGGCCGCAAAGTTCAGCGCCATACGGTGGCGCAAGACCGGCTTTGCCAGCCGGCGGATATCATCCGGCGACGGCGCATGACGGCCGTCAATTAGCGCGAGCGCGCGGGCGGCGAGCGAAAACGCCTGGCTGGCGCGCGGTCCCGGTCCCCAGGCCACAAGATTGCGCACGCGCTCGCTGGCGTGTTCGTCGACTCGCGCCGAGCGGACAAGCTGCAAGATCATATCGACAATCTGTTCGCCGATCGGCATGCGACGCACCAGCGACTGCGCTTGCATTAAGTCGGCCCCGGTCATCACCGGTTCAACCCGCACTTCTTTAGCGCCGGTGGTTGTCGCCAACATGCGCCGTTCTGATTCGAGGTCCGGATAGGCGACATCGATCTGTAAAAGGAATCGGTCAAGCTGCGCTTCGGGCAGGGGATAGGTGCCTTCCTGTTCGATCGGGTTTTGCGTGGCGAGAACGTGAAAGGGCTCAGGCAGGTCGTGCCGGGCGCCGGCGACCGTCACATGGTGTTCTTGCATCGCCTGCAGCAAGGCCGATTGGGTGCGCGGCGAGGCGCGGTTGATTTCATCAGCCATCAAGAGCTGGCAAAAGATCGGTCCCGGTATGAAACGAAACTCGCGCTTGCCGTCCGCCGTTTCCTCCAGGACCTCTGAGCCGAGGACGTCGCCGGGCATCAGGTCAGGCGTGAATTGGACGCGTTTTTCCGATAGGCCAAGCAGCTCTGCTACAGATGTCACGAGTAACGTTTTCGCGAGCCCCGGCGCGCCCACCAGAAGCCCATGTCCGCCGGCTGCAAGGGTCGCCAAAGTCAGGTCAATGACCTCTGATTGGCCGAATACCACATTGCCGAGGTTTTCCCGTGCGCGGGCGAATTTTCCGGAAATTTCATCAAATTCGCGGATGATGTCATCTTCGGTGTCGGTTTGGGACATTGACGTCTTTCTGAAACGCGGATTTGCTCTACGGGCTAGGGTTTGGGCGACTTTTTAAATAGCATGGCTCATTGCAGGTTAAAAAACCGCTTGGCAAGAACGAGGCGCGTTTCGTCGCAAATGTCTTGCCTCTTGCAGTTTCGAGCGCATTTTCTCTACCATAACCTAGTGTCGCCATTTTCGTGTTCTATATTTAACGATGCGACGCGAGGGGTATTTGATTCGCCGGGCGAAGCGTATTTGGTGTCTTGAGCGAATGACAGTGATGGCGAAAGCCTGACAAAAGAAGGGGCAGTTAGTGTCACAGGAAGATTCTCATTTCACGGTCTGGGGTTTTATCAAGGGATTCGGCAAGCTCCTGATCGGCCTTCTCTTGCTTCTGCAGGGTATTATCGGTCTCGTTGTCATGCTGCTTTTTGTCGGTGTGTTGGTGAGCATCTCAAATGGCGTTGCGGGCAGTAACGACAAGGTCTCGCTTTCTATCCCCAAAGACGCTGCATTGCTCCTCAACCCCAATGGCGTGCTGGTCGAGCAGGCTGAGGAAGTCGATCCGTTCGAGCTCTTGATAGAAGAAGCCTATGGCGTTGAGGGGCCGAGCCAGATCGAAGTGCATGACGTTGTCCGCACCATTCGCGCCGCCGCTGAGGATAAGCGCATCAAAGCGCTAGTGCTCGATCTTGGCGCGCTGCAGGCGCCGTCAAGCGCCGCCAGCAAAATCCACTATATCGCCAACGAGGTGGAGAAATTCAAAGAGAGCGGCAAGCGCGTCATCGCCGTCGGCGACTTTTACAGCCAGGATCAATATCTGATCGCTGCGCATGCTGACGAAATCTACATGAACGACTACGGCAATGTCATTATCTATGGCTATGGCCGGTATGGTGCCTTTGTGAAGTCGCTGCTCGAAAAATTGAAAATCACCAGCCATGTCTTCCGCGTCGGGACTTTCAAGTCAGCGGTTGAGCCGTTTATTCGCGACGACATGTCCGAAGAAGCTAAGGAAGCAAATCTCGGCTATCTAAGCGTGTTGTGGCGCGAATATATGCGCGAGCTGGAACAAGCGCGCGATCTGCAGCCCGGCGCGATTGACCGTTACGCGAATGAATTCGACGATATCCTGCGGGAATCGAATGGCGATTTCGCCCAGGCCGCGGTTGATTTTGGGCTGGTTGACGAATTGAAATCGCGTTCCGACCAGATCGACTATCTTGTCGAACAATTTGGCAAAGGCGAAGACGACAAATCCTTCAAGAATGTCAGCTATCGCCGCTATCTCGCATCGCTTGACGACGATGACGACGGCTCTGCGCCGAATGTTGCGGTGGTGACGGCGTCAGGCGTCATCGTTGACGGTGAAGCGCCGGCTGGTCAGGCGGCGGGCGGCGACTCAATCGCCGAACTCCTCAAAAAAGCGCGCGAAGACGATGACGTTAAAGCCGTTGTGCTTCGCGTCGACAGCCCGGGCGGTTCAGCTTTTGCGTCCGACATTATTCGCGATGAGATTCTTGCGATCAAGGAAGCAGGCAAGCCGGTTGTCGCGTCCATGGGATCGCTAGCGGCGTCCGGCGGCTATTGGATTTCTGCGCCGGCTGACGAAATCTGGGCGTCGCCGACGACCATCACCGGGTCCATCGGTATTTTCGGCTATTTCCAGACCTTCGAAAACACTGCGGCTGAAGTCGGTGTCTTTGTCGACGGCGTTGGCACCACGGAACTGTCGCCGTTGCTGGCGACGGGTCTTGGGCCTTTGCCTGAGGTTGCCGGCGACATCATTCAGCAGTCGATCGAGCATGGCTATGACAAGTTCCTGACCATTGTCGGCGAAGGCCGCAATCTTGATAAGGAATATGTCGACAGCGTCGGGCAGGGTCGCGTCTGGATTGGCGAGCGCGCCAAGGACCTTAAGCTCGTCGACAATCTTGGCGGGCTTGATGAAGCGGTCGCTTCCGCCGCTAAACTTGCCAATCTTGACGACTATGACGTCGTTGAGATGCGCGAACGGCGCACGCCCTTCGAGATGTTGTTCGGCGTCAATTCGGAAACCATTGCCAAGCTCTTCGGCGCTGATCGTTGGGCGATGAAAAACCGAACGTCACCGCTCGGCCGTATGATCGCCGAGGCTGAAAAGCAGGCTGAGTTCTTTGCCGACTTCAATGATCCGAACGCTGCTTATGCAAGGTGTCTTGCATGTGAATAATTGGGCGGCGCGGGATTGCGCCGCGCGTCCTTCGAATAAGGGGCCGGCGCTGCATGAACTGCAGCGCCGGTTTTTCATGTGGACGAATTAATGCGCTACGCCGCAGCATTGGAAGAGACCGCCGGCAGACCTTTGCCGCCGCTGCATAAATGGAATCCGGAATTTCGCGGCGACATCGATCTTGTCATTAAGAGCGACGGCACTTGGGTTTATGAGGGCAGTCCAATCCGACGCGCGCGCTTGGTGCGGCTCTTTTCGACGGTGCTAAAACGCGAAGGCGACAATTATTATTTGGTCACGCCCGTTGAAAAGCTTGGCTTACAAGTTGAAGACGCACCTTTCGTGGCGGTGTTAATGCGCCGGGAAGGCGAGGGCGCCGCGCAATCACTTTTCTTCAAAACAAATGTCGGTGATGAAGTTGTTGTCGGCCCCGAGCACCCGTTGCAGCTTGTGACCGATCCCGAAACAGGCGAACAAAAGCCCTATATCGAGGTGCGCGAGGGGCTTGAAGCGCTTGTGACGCGGGCGTTATTTTATGACCTTGTGGCGCTTGGCGAAACCCACCATGTAGACGGTGAGGCGCAATTTGGCGTCTGGTCCGGCGGGCGGTTTTTTTCGTTCGGTCCGGCTGCAGCAATATTGAATGAGTAACGCGTATGTCGCTGGCGACGCCATCACCAAATTTTGCGCCCCATGAGTGGCGTGAGAAGATTGAAGCCAATCTTCATCGCGCCTCTGCGCAACGCATTCGCGAAATGTTCAGCGAAATCAATCCGCATCTTGTGGGCGACAAATTATTTGAAAGCCGCTGGAGCGATAAACGTCAGGATGCGGCTGTTCTGGCGCCGCTGGTGGCGCGCGAAGAAGGGCTTACGGTGCTGATGACGGTGCGATCATCGGACATGCCGTCCCATGCGGGGCAGATCAGTTTTCCCGGCGGCAAGGTGCAGCCGGAAGACGAAGATGCAGTGGCGGCCGCGCTCCGCGAAGCCCATGAGGAAGTCAACATTCCGCCGGACGCGGTTGATGTAATTGGAACCCTCGGCGTGCACAGAGGCGGGCTCGGCTTTTCCGTAACGCCGGTGGTCGGCATTGTTCGTCCCGATGTTGAGTTCGCCCCCTGCCCGCGGGAGGTCGATGAAATTTTTGAAGCGCCGCTCGCGCATTTCGGCGGTC
>JANQOV010000057.1 GCA_028285645.1 Hyphococcus sp. | reverse complement strand
GCTTTGATGGCGGATGGCGGCGAAGCGATCCTTGCACGCACTGTTTTCCAAATCAGTGAGATCGGCCGCGACGCGTGGGATGCGCTGGCTTTACGGCTTGATGAGCCATACAACCCATTCGTTGCTTATGATTTCCTGAACGCTCTTGAGACATCCAGCTCCGCAACGCCAGAAACCGGCTGGGCGCCCATGCATCTCGTCATCGAGGAAGCCGGTGAAATCATCGCCCTGGCGCCGCTTTACGTTAAAAGCCACAGCCAAGGTGAATATATATTCGATCATCATTGGGCTGACGCTTATGCGCGCGCGGGTGGTAACTATTATCCAAGACTGCTTTGCGCTGCTCCTTTCACGCCTGTTACTGGGCCGAGACTGCTGGCGAAAGACACGCATGCAAAACTGAATCTCGTCGGCGCCTTGCAGCAGATCGCCGAAAAATTCGGCGTTTCCTCCGCCCACGTGAACTTCATCAGCAAAGAAGATCAGGCGCTGCTCAGCCGGGCCAATTTCCTGCCGCGGCTTGGCGAACAATATCACTGGTTCAATCGCGACTACGAAACGTTTAACGATTTTCTTTGCGCGCTTTCGTCTCGCAAGCGAAAAACCATCCGCCGCGAACGGCGCGCGGCAACCGACTGCGACATTGTCATTCGCCGCCTAAGGGGAGACGAAATCACAGAAGCGCATTGGGACGCTTTTTGGGTCTTTTATCAGGACACCGGCGCGCGCAAATGGGGCCATCCTTATCTGACGCGGCCCTTCTTTTCACAGATCGCGGAAACAATGGGCGACAAACTTTTGCTGATCGTTGCAGAACGGACGGGACGCCCCATCGCGGGCGCGCTCAATTTTATTGGCGGCGACGCGCTTTACGGTCGCTATTGGGGGTGCACGGAAGACGTATCCTTTCTGCATTTCGAGTTATGTTACTATCAGGCGATTGACTTTGCGATTGAACACAAGCTCGCGCGCGTTGAGGCCGGCGCCCAAGGTCAGCATAAGATCGCGCGCGGATACGAACCTGTGCCGATTTACTCCGCCCACTGGATAAGAGACCCTGGTTTTCGCGACGCCATCGCGCGCTATCTTGAGGCAGAGCGAGAACAGACGGGCGCCGAAATCGAAGCGCTGAAAGCCTATACGCCGTTTAAGAAGCTATGACGGGATTAAGACAAGCAGCTTTGTTTTTTGATGCAGAAGAAGCGCAAGTGGCCGCCGGTTATTTGCGGGCGAACGACATTGATGCACTGTTACCAGACCACAATTCGCTGACGGCCATGCCTCATTATCGCGTTGCACTTGGTGGATATCGAGTGCTTGTTCCTTCATTCGATCTCGAAAAAGCGCATGATCTGTTGGCCAAGGCAGAGGAAACAGCGGAAGAAGAGGCGCCGCATTGTTGGATGTGCGGCGGGCGAAAATTTGCACCTGTGAAAACCTGGTTTCCATCCGCTATCTTATTGTTACTGATCGGATTGATTTTTCCATTTGCTAAAAACACACCAAATCTGCAGTGCGTCAACTGCGGTTCGCGGTTAAGTAGAGAAGAGGCGGTTAAACACCCGACATGAAAACCATTAAACGCACCCACAACCAGCAGGAAGCCAAAATCATCGTCGGTTTTCTGAACGCCCATGGGATCGACGCTGAACTGCTTGACGGCGCCATTAATTCCGTTCTGCCGATGCCCGGCGGCGTTCGCATCGCTGTGCCCGAGGAGCAGGAAGCGGAGGCGCGAACGCTGCTCGCCAACGCCCAATCCGGCGCCGCGGCAATTGATGAGGACGAACTGGAGGAGGACGGGAAATGAGCCTTGATACCACTTACGATCCGGACAACATCTTCGCTAAAATCATTCGCGGCGATATGCCGTGTACGAAGATCTTCGAAGACGATCATGTGCTCGCCTTTATGGATGTTTTTCCCCAGAGCGAAGGGCACGCGCTGGTAGTACACAAATCGGCGACGGCGACAAATCTGCTTGATATCGGGGCGGAAGATTTGGCGCCTTTGACGGCGGCAGTTCAAAAACTCGCGCGCGCGGTGCGTAAAGGCCTTGAGCCTGCCGGCATTCGCGTCGCCCAGTTCAAT
>JANQOV010000064.1 GCA_028285645.1 Hyphococcus sp. | reverse complement strand
GCGCCATCAGCCTAACTGGTGTTGCCGCAAGCACTGCAGTTATATTGTTATCCGCGGGCGTATTTGGCGGCAGGGAGCATATTCGAAATTGGGCGCCGGCCGCGGGACTCTTGGTTATCGCGTTTGGGGCTGCGAGCTTGGCGGGGGCTAATGCACTTCCGATATTTGTGCTTGCGGCGGGTCTGGCTTGCTTTTCCGTTGCTTCGCCGTTTTACGACGGATTGTTTAAGAATCACGACCGCGCATCAGTTGCCATCGCGTTAGCGGCCGGGGCGCTCACGCTCTTTTGGACAACCGCCATGCTTGTTCATTCTGCGGCCCAGTTCGTTCTCCAATACCAGTCAGTGAATGAAGCGCCGCAGGACATTCGTACTGAGTTCGGCCTTGTCCAGCCGGGCGGTCCGACGATTGCGAAATGGGTTGAGGAAGGACGGTTTTCGACGCCGGAGGCGCGCGAGCTATTTGCGCTAGCGCCGGTAGATCAATCTGCAATGCTGCTGGAAGCCGCCAGCCGGATGCGGCAACTATCCGGAGACGGCGCTGAAGTTGCGATATTGACCGGAATCGACACGGCATGTGTTCTTGAGGGCAATCGGTCTTGCCATATCGACGGATTGGCGGCGGCGAGGGCTTCCAATGTTGTATTGGTGCCCCGTTTAGATTTCGATCCTGCAACAACACAAATTAAACGCCGCTCTGAAGCGATGTTATACACCGAATTCAGGCTCGTGGAGCAGTCAGCGTTGTGGGAAGTTTGGGTGCGCCGAGGCGCTGCAGCGCCGTTTGCTGGGCGCCAGGGATATTCTAAGTAATGGCGCGCGTTTTTAGCGCTCGCGTGCGCCGTCAATTACCTTATTAAGATTTTGATGACGCCTATCTGAAGGCAATTAAGGTGAAAGCCGCCGATTGCCTCGCGGTAATGCCGAACGCCGGAATAATTTCCTGAACGATCCAGCCCTCGTCAGCCAACTGGTTAAGCCGGTCTTGAAGCGCCGCCGCTGCGGCGCGGCCATAGGCGCGATCATCGGCGAATAACCCCATCGGCCGTTTCTTGGCGTCGCGCCAAGTCACATGAAAAGAGGCGAATTGTTTCGACATGGGACAAAGTAACCTTTTCGACGTATTCTTTGTCTATAACTTCCCGTAGTACAGGCAATCCCCGGGCCGTATGGTTGTTTGGGATTGGCACGTAAAAAGTAGGGGCTGCGGCGCCACAGAGTCACCATGATTGCGCCGTATTTGGCGAAATGCCGCTTACTTAGCGGTCGATTTATGACTAATAGTGTTGCGTAATATGGTTGAAACCGGTTCCACAACTGTAGATAGAATGGATAATGCGGGCGCCCGCAGACGCACTCCTGTCGCGCGTGCGCTTGTCGGTGATCTTGTCCAAGTCTTCGACTTCTTGCTTGTGATCGCCCTGTCATTGTTGGTGGCGTATGTCTATCACACCTTCATCCGGCTCTCACTTTATGAAGTGCAGTATTATGCTGTTGCGGGGATCATCGGCGCCACTGGCGTAACCGCGCTGCTACGCCGAGACGGGTATTACGATTTCGATCAGCTGTTGTCGTCGCGCAGTACAATGCGAGCGGTTTTGTACCGTTGGGCGCTTGTCATTCTTGGCCTGTTTGCTTTCGGTTTTTCCTTGAAAATTTCACAGAATTTTTCTCGGTTCTGGTTGTTCGCATGGAGCGCTGCGACCATCCCCGCCATCGTTGTTTCACACTCGATCGCTGCTTCGATATTGCGTCGGCTAAGCCGCGACGGCGGTGTTTTTGCACGGCGCATCGCCGTCGTCGGGGCAACTGATCTTGGGGAGAAATTTGCAGAACGCGTCTGCTCGCCCGATGCGGGCGTATCCGTGGTCGGCCGGTATGAAGCCGGCGTCGAGAAGGCCGAATGGCGTAACGGACAGGTGATCGACGGTGATTTGAATGACGTCGCCACAGCAGCCCGGAACGGCGAAATCGACGATATCGTCGTCGCGTTGCCCCGCGCATCGCAGGAAGACATGGCGAGCGTTGTTCGAAGGCTGTCAACTCTTCCGGTTTCCGTCGCGATTTGTCCCAATGTTCACTGGCTGGATCATACTGGCGGCGCCGTGATTGATGTAAATGGCGCGTCTTTGTTGTCGCTTTATCGTCGCCCTCTTGAGGGCTGGGGCGGCATCTTGAAGAATATTGAAGATTTTGCTCTCGGGTCTTTGCTTTTAGTCGTCTTAAGTCCGGTCATGTTGATCATTGCCGGTATCATCAAGCTGCAGGGCAAGGGCCCAGTGATATTCTCGCAGCAGCGTCATGGATTTAACCATTCTGTGTTTCGCATTTACAAATTCCGTACGATGACGGTGACGGAAGATGGCGAGGAAATCATCCAGGCGACACACGACGATCCGCGGATCACGCCTTTTGGTCGATTCCTGCGGCGTTACAGTCTTGATGAGCTGCCTCAGCTATTTAATGTCGTCCGAGGGGAGATGTCGCTTGTCGGTCCCCGGCCGCACGCCCTGGCCCATAATCACCAATACGCGCGGCTGATCGAAAACTATTCAGGCCGACACAAGGTCAAACCTGGCATTACCGGTTGGGCGCAGGTGAACGGATATCGCGGCGAGACTTCAGAAAATGAGTTGATGGAGGCCCGCGTACGTTACGATCTGGCCTATGTTGACAATTGGTCTCTTTGGTTCGATCTCAAAATCCTCATTTTGACCATTCGCGCGGTGGTTTTTCCCAAAAACGCCGTATAGAAGCAGGCCTGAGTAGAAAGAGGGTTGTCTCGCCATGCGGGTTACGATGATCGGTACCGGGTATGTCGGGTTGGTGTCCGGCGCATGTTTCGCCGACTTCGGGCATGATGTTGTCTGTGTCGACAAAGATAAGTCGAAAATCGAAAAGCTTGAAAACGGCGAAATCCCGATATTCGAGCCAGGGCTAGAAGCGCTGGTTGCGGAAAATGTAAAAGCAGGAAGACTATCTTTCAGTCTCGACCTCGCCGCATCGGCGCCGGAAGCCCATGCTATTTTCATTGCTGTTGGCACGCCTTCACGGCGGGGCGACGGATTTGCGGATCTATCATATGTTTATAAGGCCGCCGAAGAAGTCGCCGAACATATGAACGGCTACACGGTTGTCGTTACCAAATCCACCGTGCCTGTGGGCACCGGCGGCGAGGTTGAGAGCATCATACGCCGTGCGCGTCCCGACGCTGATTTTTCAGTTGTCTCCAATCCGGAGTTTTTGCGTGAAGGCGCTGCAATTGAAGATTTTAAAAGACCGGATCGTGTTGTCGTCGGCGCGGAAGACGAACGCGCAAAGAAAGTCATGCGCGAACTTTACCGCCCCTTATTTCTCAATGAAACGCCGATCGTTTTTACAAACCGTGCGACATCAGAGTTAATCAAATATGCGGCCAATGCATTTCTCGCAACAAAAATAACCTTCATCAACGAGATGGCGGATTTGTGTGAAAATGTTGGCGCGAATGTTCAGGAAGTTGCGCGCGGCATTGGTCTTGACGGCCGTATCGGGCCGAAGTTTTTGCACGCCGGCCCGGGCTATGGCGGCTCGTGTTTTCCGAAAGATACGCTGGCGTTGGTGCGCACGGCTCAGAGTCACGAAGCGCCGACGAAGATTGTTGAAGCCGTCGTTGCGATCAATGATGAACGCAAACGCAAGATGGCTGATCGGGTGATTGCCGCCTGCGGCGGCTCCCTGGAAAACAAAACAATCGCTGTGCTCGGCCTTACGTTTAAGCCAAACACTGATGACATGCGCGATTCGCCGTCGCTTGACATTGTCCCAGCGCTGCAGACGGCAGGCGCCAATATTCGCGCATTTGATCCGGCAGGCGTCAATGAAGCGAAGGAATTGCTGCGCGACATTGAGTACTGCGAGGGGCCTTATGAAACGCTTGACGGCGCAGATGCGGTTGTTCTCATCACGGAATGGGACGAATTCCGGGCGCTCGATCTGGAACGCGTGAAATCCTTGTTGAAGTCGCCGGTGATGGTTGATTTGCGCAATATCTACAATCCAGCGGAGATGGCCGAGCGCGGATTGGAGTATCATTCGATTGGCCGCCCGGCGTCAAAAAAGGCGTAAGCAGATTAACGGAAGCGTTGGTCGGGCGCGCCCTAGGCAGCGCGTAGTTTTCTGATGATTGTTGATTTTGGATTGCCGCGCTCGGGGTGTGGAATATCAAGCAACGCGCGGCTTAAAATATCGCTGGTCACCATCGGCGCTTCGCTGCGAAAGAGTGTTTTGCCGCTCGCGTCGACATAAACCACATAAAACCCTTCTTCTGCATCCATTGCGTGACGCAGAAGAGACGTATCCAGCCAATCTACCGGTTCGCCATTCTTGCGGGGTTTATCTTCCCCGTAGACTTCCATGACGGTGACATCTTCGCGGATCAACGCCGGGATCGCCGGCTTTAGTAAGCGCCGCTGCATCCGGCACGCCGGGTGTCCCGCCATCGGACCGATGATGAAGAGCATCTTGCGCGGTGAAAACTGCTTGACGGCGTCAATGCGTCTGAGGCCCGAGCTTACCTCCGGCAAAAGAGCAGGCCTGAAAGAGCCGATCGCTGCGATCAGACCGACGCAAAGGCAAGTTGCAATAATTAAAAAGGATAATCCCATGACGATCTAAACTACCGGTTTTTCCTTGCGAGGGAATTAATTCGCCTTAACCAAAATATTCAGCATCGAATAAGCAATTTGGGCGCCAATTCTTAATTCGAATGCAAAAAGTGAAAGCCGTCCGGGAAAATTTGGTTAATGCGCGACCTTGGGTCTGTTTGTTGAGCGGCGGCGCGTTGCGATGTTATTCGTACTCCACAGGGGCTTGTGGAAAAGCGGCTTATTGTTTTACGCGCGCTGGAACCAGCATTTCGTCATAGAGACCTTCCGGCAGGCGTCGTCGTCGGGTGAACATAAAGACAGCGATGCCAATCATTGCGAAACCTACCGCGACAAAGGCCAACCGGGGATCGGCGCCGCCAGTGATCGCCATCACTGACAAGGAGCCGGGGATGGCGAAAGCAGCGTTGGCGAATACCCCGGCTGCGAGAATACGCGCTCTAACGATCACTGGCGCCCTGCGCTGCACCGCCGCCTGCAACGGCGCGATATAGACCCCTGCTAACGCGGAAGTCGCAATGAACACAAATGTCAGTAGTAGTCCCGACGGCGTTGTGAACAATTCACCGACGCTTAGGAGATCGTCCGGCGTGCCGGCGGCAAGCGGCGTCAGGCCGTAAACCGCAAAGCTCATGACGCCAGCTGCGAAAATAGCGCCTGTGGAAAACCCAAGGCCCGACCGGCCTTTCGCAAGGCTTGCGGCGGCGATGGCGCCGATGCCGGCGCCGATCGCGAAGAGGCCGTTAAGGGCGGTCCAAACAAGCGGTTCGGCAAACAACGCGTCGCGGCCATAGAGTGGGACGGTTACGGTGATCGCTGTCGACAAGAGGTAAAAAGCAGCGGCGCCAAACAATGGCGGCGCAACGCCCGGCGCCTGAAAAACGAGCCGGAACATATTCACGGTTTGCGTGACGCCGTTGAAATTGAACTTAAGGTCGGGCGCGTTGGCGGCGGCAAATGGCGCACGCAATATCACAAGCCACCCGGCGATTGCAGCGGCAATGAGTACAACACCAACTTTGGCGCCGCCATTTTGCTGGATGATCAAAAAACCGCCAACCACATAGCCGAGCAGGATGAAGGTAAATAGTCCTGCATTGCAAAGACCGTTGCCGCGCAACAATTCGTCCGGTTTGAGATATTTGGGCATTGCTGCAACGCGGACCGGTGAAAAAAATGCTGATTGCGCACCCATGGCGAACAACATCGCGATTGCAATTCCGCCGCGCCCGGACGCAAAAGCGAATGCTGCTACCGTCATCAAAACGATCTCGGCAAACTTTGTTCGCCGAAACATGAAAGACGTTTCATACTTGTCCGCTAGTTGTCCCGAGATAGAAGAAAACAGCAGGATGGCGACGGGTAAGATTGCGCCGATGTAAGGGATGGCGTCGTCAGGGTTGGCAAAAAAGGGAACCGCCACGACGCCTGCTGGAATGCCGATCAGCAAAGCCTGCCGCAGGACATTGTCGGCGAATGTGCCAAGCGACAACGCGGTCCACATGGGCAAAAACCGCCGCTGAAAAAACAGAGGTGTTGAGTTGTCAGCGGCGGGCGCGGCTGAGTTTGAGGCGGTATCGTTCACGCGCGTTCCGGTGACGGATCTGGAAGAACATGACCGACTGCGGCTGATGGCGGCGCTTCTGCGCCGAGTAGCTCCAGCGATCGCCTTTCGATCGCCTCTTCAAGCCGCTCCATGAAATCCTCCTTGCCAAGCCCTGGCGCAATCGGTTCGAGAAATTCGACAATGGCTGGTCCCGGCGTTAAACGCCAGCTTTGTTGCGGCCAGCGCAGGCCAAGATTGGTCGCGACCGGCGTCGCTGCGCAGCCATAGGCGTCATACATATGAAAAACGCCTTTGCGATAGCGGTGGCGCTGGCCAACGGGCGATAAATGGCCCTCGGGATAGATCAAAATTCGGCGCCCTTCATTCTGCGCTTTTTTTAGTTCCGTATCGACCAGCCGGGCGCGCGCATAAGCGCCGCCGCAATTATCGACAATAATCGCCCCCATCTTTCGAAGGATGCCGCCGAGCAAAGGGAATTTCTCAAGATGATCGCCCGTGACAAAAGCAAGGTCGTCAAACTGCGAGAACATCACAAAGCCATCGCCCCAGCTTTGATGTTTTGAAGCGATGATGCAGGCGCCTTCCGGTAAGTTTTCGCGGCCGCGTACAATAATGCGAACGCCGGCGATCCAGCGCATCCAAAAGACCATCACGCGCGTATAGGTGCGAATCCACCACATTAGCGGTTTTCTATGCGGTAAGAACAGAAAGGGCAGGGCGCCAATCCCGAAAAAGATCGACGTCGCCCAGTAAGCGATTTGAAATATGATGCTTCGTATGGTGATCATCGGATGAACTCTCTGCGTGCTATAGAGATTTCAAGAGAGAAACCACAGCCTTCGCTAATGCTGGACTCTGTGCGCTAAGGTCGCCAGTCATGCGTCCATAAGCTTTGTGAAGCGCAGCTTGCAGCACAACGCCCAACGCCATGGCGGTGACAAAAGCGGGATCGGCTTTTGCCAGCTCGCCGCGCTGCATCGCTTTTGCAATGACTTTTTCCGCAGAAGCGACGGGGTTTTTCTCATTGGGCAGCTTGCGGTTTGCATAAGGCAAAAACCGATGGGTCGCGAGAAGGTGATAGCAAAAGAGCGCCCAGTCATCGTCAGCAACCTGACAATAGCCCTCGACAATGGCCCGCGCCTGACTTTCAATATCGGTTTCCTTCGCGGCGGCCTCATCGATCAGATCTGCAAGTCTTTCGTGAATGGTGAAATACAGCGCTTCGGCGAGTTGTTCTTTGCCGCGAAAATACCGGTAGAGCGCGCCCTCCGAGATACCGGCGTCGGCGGCGATTTCCCGCGTGGTCACCATGTCGACGCCGCTTTCGGCAAACAGATTGAGCGCCGCGCGTTCAATACGCGCCTTTGTCGACCCATCGGCGGCGGACACGCCGCGCGCATTCTCTATTTCGGCTGTCCTCACCATTGCGGTTCCGATCCTCCGACTTGGCGCCTTCGTCTCGCGCCAGGTTTCCCTACAGAGCCCAAATTAGTTGGTTGGCCCGCCGCCTGGTGATCAGCGCAAATATGCCAAATCCAGGCTGTGAGTGAACGCTTACTCAACATATGGCAAGTACACTCAGATGTCAAGTGAGCGTTCACTTGCAAAACAGGTTCGCTGAATCCTGGCAGCCGGGCGTTATTGGCAGAGAACCCTAGACCGGCTGAGATCATTGGATCCGACGGCAAGGACTTACTTGGTAGCAGGAGAAGACCGTTGTCGGCGCGGCAGGGCGGATTTGCCAGTTCGACCACCACAACCTTGACCCTTGGCTATCGGCGGCTCACATCAGGCCCCGCCAGACGGTCGGATGGCCGCTCGCCTCTCACGAGGCGGGAGGAAAGTCCGGGCTCCATGGAGACAAGGCGCCGGGTAACGCCCGGCCGGTTCGCGCAGCAATGCTCGGTCCGAGGGAAAGCGCCACAGAAAGCAAACCGCTCCGGTGTCGTGTCGGAGCAAGGGTGAAAGGGTGCGGTAAGAGCGCACCGCTGCAGCGGTAACGTTGCGGGCATGGCAAGCCCCGCCTGGAGCAAAACCGAATAGGGACGGCGCGCTGGCGACAGCAGGCGTGTCTTTGAGCCGATGCCGTCCGGGTTGGTTGCTTGAGCGCGGCGCGTAAGCGTCCGCCCAGAGGAATGGCCATCCTTTCGCAAGGAAGACAGAACCCGGCTTACAGACCGTCTGGCGCTTTATTCGAGCC
>JANQOV010000060.1 GCA_028285645.1 Hyphococcus sp. | reverse complement strand
CAGCGCCGCTGCGCTTGCAACGCCGACGCCCGATGGGGGCGACCGGCCGGGCCCCGCGGCGACCCGCCAAGTGTTTGAAGACAACGTCCGCCGCATTTTTCCTGCGCGGTGGTGGGCGGCGTTTCCGGTGATCGGCCGCTTGCCGCAACTTTTCGGCCCGCTCTACAGGCCCGACGGGCTTCAAGCGGTGCTTACCGAGCAATTCGGCGATATGGTGTTCGCCAGCGCCCGCCGTAACTTGCTGATCCCCGCCTATTCGATCGATCCCCGCGATACGCTGCTCTTTCGCGGCGGTCCGCTTTATGCCGAACGCAAAGACGTCGAGCATCATCAGATGATCCGCGTCAGAGACGCCATTCAAGCGTCCAGCGCTGCGCCGACTTTCTTTCCGCCGCACCGGATTGAAGGGCCGGATAACAAAACTAGCTGGACCGCCATTGATGGCGGCGTTTATGTGAACGATCCCGCCATGGTCGCGGTGGCCGAAGCCATGCGGCTTTTCCCCAATGACGATCTTCGCGTCATTTCCCTCGGCACCGGCCGGCAAACCCGCAACTACCCATTCGAGAAAGCGCGCAATTGGGGCTTTTCGGAATGGATATCGCCGACGGGACGCTTCCGCACGCCGCTCATCTCCGCGATTCAGGACGGACAGGCGCGCGCGGTTCACCGCCAGCTAAAATATCTCCTGGGCGATAACTACCATCGCTTTGACTATCGCCTTGAAAAGGGACGCGGGTCCGACCGCCTCGATGACGCTTCAAAGAAGAACATCCGCAGGCTGACCGCCGGCGCCATCCGGATGGTCGAAGAGATGCGGCCAACCTTGCGAATGTTGGCGAAAAGCCTGCAGCCGATTTACTGAACCACCGCCTCATTGCGCCGCTCGCGCAGCTTGTCGAAGTTCGCCAAGTTAGCAGCTTTGGTCACGGATCGAAGCAGTGAATTCGTGCTCATCCCCCAGAAACCAGGGTGCTCGAATCTTAAATCGCGCCTCAGAAATATCTAGTTTTTTTCCTCGATAGAGAACGCGAGCAACATCATCGATCAATTCCAGTGCGGCGCTGTATGCCGCCAAAACTTGTTCCTGAGCAATGCTGTTTTCATACCGCAACCCCGAAGCAGATTTTGCACTGGGCACTAGAGCGAGCAACTTACTATCGATTTCTATTTCCCCTAGTGCCTCAACTTCATTTGCCACAATCTGCAAGTCGTGATTCTTTGTTGGGATACGCAAGCCCTTTGTTTTTAGGTAAGCTTTATAGGTTTTTTCCACAGCTTGGTTTAACGCCCATCCTGCAAGCGCTCGTGCAGCCGTGTCATGCGAGAGTATGAGTGACGAACTGTTCCAAAGTTCACCTAGCGCCTTTTCAGAGAAGGCGTAGGCTTGAGTGTTTGGAGCAAGCCCATGTCGCAGACGATGACCAATGCTGCGAACAAAACTTCCAATTCGTTTGGCCTCAACAGCAACATTATGCAGTTCATCCGAAGACAGCTTTTCAAGCGGTGCTGTAGAATCTATCCACTCTATCGGCTTTTCTTCGTCGAATACGCAACCTGGAAAAGAAGCCCATATAGTCCAAGGCTCCTCGGTTGGTTTTATGTGGCATTTAGGGACATTGAACGAAAAGATGCCTCCTCTAATTTTGATTATCGAAGGAAGTACATCTTCTTTTTCTCTGAAATTGCCATAGTTATCTGCGTACCACCCTTCTATTAGCGCCCTCAATCTTGCGAATTCCGGTTGTGTTACTAGATCAAGGATCTCGTCGATACCGAAGCCCCGCGCCCATAGAAAATCCGTTACCGCGTTGTTGACCCTCATACAAACCGGCACGTCTCTCTCGACGAGCCGTGTATCAATTTCGGGCATTTCTTCGTCAATACGTTCGTTTACGGACAGCCAAAATGCCCGATCTTGCGTATCAACAATTTTGCCACCATCATTCATTTTACTTGATTTAACTAAACCGTCGCTGCTTCCCGCCGTTCGCGCAGTTTGTCGAAGTTCGACCAGACGCCGTCATCGCCGTGCCATTCGCCGCGCGTTGAGGCTTTTGAATATTCCGTTGCGCGCGCTTCAAAGAAGTTTGCGTGTTCAACGCCGTTCAAAATTTCCGTAAGCCAGGGCAGCGGGTGCTTTTCAACGCCATAAACTTTCGGCAGGTCGAGCTGGCTGAGGCGCCAGTCGGCAATGTAGCGGATGTAGGCTTTGATATCGTCCGCCGTCATGCCCTCGACAGGACCCATTTCAAACGCCAAGTCAATGAACTTGTCTTCAAGGCCAACGACTGTTTTGCAGCAATCGACAATATCGTCCTTAACGCTTTGAGTAACGCAGCCCGTCTCCTTGGCGAAAGCGTGGAACATTTTGATCATGCCTTCGCAATGCAGACTTTCATCGCGGATCGACCAGGTGACGATCTGGCCCATGCCTTTCATTTTGTTAAAGCGCGGGAAGTTCATCAGCATGGCGAAAGACGCGAATAACTGAAGCCCCTCGGTGAAGCCGCCGAACATGGCGATCGACCGCGCAATGTCTTCATGGGTGTCGGTGCCGAACTCCTGAATGAAATTGTGCTTCGCCGCCATGGCTTCGTATTCCATGAAGGCTGAGAACTCGGACTCAGGCATGCCCACTGTTTCAAGGAGCAGCGCGTAAGCTGCGATATGCACGGTTTCCATATTGGAAAAGGCCGACAGCATCATCTTCACTTCGACAGGCTTAAACACCCGCGCATAGTGCTCCATGTAATTGTCATTGACCTCGACATCGCCTTGGGTGAAGAAGCGGAAAATCTGGGTCAGGAGATTGCGTTCGGCGTCGGATAAGTGGTTCGCCCAGTCCTTGCAGTCTTCGCCGAGCGGCACTTCCTCCGGCATCCAGTGCACCTGCTGCTGCAACTTCCAGAAATCATAGGCCCATGGGTACCGGAACGGCTTGTAGCCCACGGACGGGGTGAGCAGTCCGGGGGTTGCATCCAAGGGGCGTGTGGAACTGCTGAGGGCGGCGTCTGACATCAAGGTTCCTTCTCAAAAATACGGTTCAAAACAGCGCGAAAGCAGGCATCCGATATACACGGCGAAACCAGTTTTCCGCAGTATATTGTGGTCGATTGACGCCAAAACGCAACATCTTGTGGCATCAATTTTTTCAGCTTCTCCCCAGAGGTTTTCCCGGATTGGTGAAAACCCTTGTGAATTCCTTGGGGAGATTCGCGCTGGAGGGACAGCCTAAGGTCTCTGTGGCAAGGCGAACGCGACTAAACTATCGCCGAGCCGCGTGCCAGCGCGGGCATGACCGCCAGCGGCGATCACCACATATTGACGCCCGTCCAATTCATAGGTCATGGGCGTCGCCTGTCCGCCGGCGGGAAGGCGGCCCTTCCAGAGCTCAACCCCAGTCTCGACGTCAAAGGCGCGCAAATAATCGTCCATGGCGGCGCCGATGAACACCAGCCCGCCAGCGGTAATAACGGGACCGCCAAAATTCGGCGTCCCGAGTTTCAGCGCTATCCCCCCCGGCGCGAGATCGCGGGTCGTGCCCAACGTCCGCCGCCAGACAATATCGCCGGTTACGAGATCAACGCCGGCGATAACACCCCATGGCGGCGGCGAACAGGGAAGACCGAGCGGCGACAATATCAATTTGCGGCTCATGCCATAGGGCGCGCCTTCCATGGGTGCAAATTCGGCGTCGTGATCGAGCTCCGTTATCTCGGCGCGGTCTTCAGTATCAGGATGAAGCTGCATGGCTTGGGCGGCGCTGTTCATATTGACAACCAGAAGGTTCCTTGTCGGATCAAATGCTGCGCTTCCCCAATTGGCGCCGCCGCCAGTGAACGGATACGCCAAGGAGCCCTCGACAGATGGCGGGGTGTATAACCCGTCCCGCCGCAAACCTCGGATTTCAGACGCGCAGGCCAGTTTATCCCAGAGCGTCACCCCAAAGGCGTCGCCTGGCTCCAGATCCGTCGGGATCAGCGGCGGCGTTGCGACCGGAAAGGGCTGGGTCGGCGACAGGACTTCTTCGGGAACCGCACCCTCTTGCGGAACGGGACGCTCATCAATGGGAAGAAACGGCGCGCCGGTTTCCCGGTCGAGCACAAAGACGAGCCCCATCTTGGTGACCTGCGCCACAACATCATGGACCTTTCCGTCGCGCCGTACCTCATAAAGGCCCGGCTGCGACGGCAGGTCGTAATCCCAGACGTCATGATGAACAATCTGGAAATCCCAGACCACCTTACCCGTTTCGCCGTTGAGAGCGACAACGGAATTCGCGTAGCGATTGTCGCCGGCGCGATGCCCCCCGAAATAATCAGGACTGGGGCTTGAGGTTGGCAAAAAAACGAGGCCGCGCTCCTCGTCAACAGCGATGCTCGACCAGACGTTGGCGTGACCGACGATATCAGCAGAGCCGTTCGCCCAAGTCGCCCGCGCCGGGTCAGCAGGGTCCCGCGGGACAGGGTTGAACGCCCAAACAGGTTCGCCTGTCCGCGCGTTAAAGGCGTGCGCCGTCCCGAGCGGCGCCTCGGTGCGTAGATTATCGCCGATCGAAAGACCGGT
The DNA here is from genome assembly GCA_028285645.1 of Hyphococcus sp. Classification (GTDB taxonomy): domain Bacteria; phylum Pseudomonadota; class Alphaproteobacteria; order Caulobacterales; family Parvularculaceae; genus Hyphococcus. The sequence continues at coordinate 21,537 of JANQOV010000060.1, read as the reverse complement.
AACAACAACATCGCCGACGACCGCCGGCGCAGACGTGATTTGAAATTCCCCCGGCCAGCGAAGCGCGATGCTCGGCGCGATGCTGACTTCGCTATCGTCGCCAAACCCAGCGCAAGGCGCGCCGGTCTTCGCGTCTAGTGCGATCAGCCGCGCATCAACCGTCCCCATGAACACTCGCACAGCACAGGCAGCAATCGGATCAGCTTCACTGTCCGCCCAATGGGCAACGCCCCTGCAGGTAAACTGATTGGCTGGCCTGCCATCGGTTGGAACCTTCGCATCAAAGCGCCACTTTTCTGACCCGTCGCGCGGATCAAGCGCGATGACATCATTAAACTGTGTACAGAATATTAGCGCATCTTCGACCAATATGGGCGTTGCCTGAAAGGCCGAACGACGTGACACATCCTCGCGACCGTCAAACGCGCCTGACTTGTAAATCCAGGCCACATCAAGCTGATCGACATTTTCCGGCGTGATCTCCGAGGCGGCGGAATAACGATTACCGCCAGCGTCACCGCCATAGGTCCGCCAGCCCTCACCAAGGCCCGCGGGGGCGGCCCCGACAATCGGCGCTGCGCCGTCAATGGTAAGATCATCCGTCAGACCAAGGGTCCACCAGATCACGGAACCGCCAAAGATGCTGATCGCGATAAAAAGGCCGAATGCCAACAGAAAAATACGCATGGGATTAAGGTTCATTGCAGCAGCATACCGCATCAGCGCTTCGAATAGAATCAGCATGATAGGCATACTTGCGCAACTTGAAGAGGCCGGCGTTTATTCGCGCGCATTTCCCGCCGCTTGACTCTCAGCGCTGAATGCGGACGATTCACGACGGCTATTGGGGAATAGCGGGTGACGGGCCCGGTAACGCGTAGCAGTTTATGGAAAATTTTCGCATTCCCCATTTCGCCGTTGTTTGTTCGGCCCTTATTCTAGCAGCATGTAGCGATGGCGGCGGCGCGCCGCCCGCAGCGTCAGCGCCAACACCTACGCCGCCGCCTTCCGGAGGGAGCGGTCCGACCTGGACCGCTGGCGTCTATGAGCCGGCAAGCCGTTTCAAAAATCGATGCGAAGCGCCGCGCTCGGGGGTTGATATTGAAGGCAATCCTTTTCCGGATATTGCAGGGTCATTGTTGGAGGAGCTTTTTTGGCTGCGCTCCTGGACCAATGAGACATATTTGTGGAACACCGAAGTTCCCGATCAGAATCCCGCTTCTTTCTCCGATCGCCTCGCTTATTTTGATGTCCTTGTAACAACGCAACTTACGCCATCCGGCCAGCCAAAAGATCAATTTCATTTCAGTCAGCCTACGATGGAATATCTCGAGCAACGCAACTCCGTGCCGAGCGCCAGCTATGGCGCAAGTCTGATAGCATTTTCAACAACCGTTCCTCGCGACATTCGCGTGCAGTTCACGCAAGCAGGAACGCCTGCTGCTGAACTGGTCATGGGACAGGCAAACCTTGTGCGTGGAACAAGGATTCTCGAAGTAGACGGGATTGATCTCGTTAATGCAAATACCCAAGCGGACGTCGATGCGCTTAACGCCGGACTTTTTCCAGAAAACGCCGGCGAGTTACATACGTTTTTGGTGGAAGATCCAGGCGGCGTCCCGCGGACGATCATGATGATGTCAGCAGATATTGCGACGGCGCCTGTAAACCGCACCAGCATTATCAATACCGCGACTGGCGACGTCGGCTATATCCTGATCACCACCTTCAGTCCCTTTTCATCAGAACAGGCCATCGCTAACGCGATCACCGCGATGAAGGCGCAAGGCGTTGTCGATGTCATTCTCGACCTACGGCATAATGGCGGCGGACTCTTAGCGATCGCTGCGCAACTTGGCTACATGATCGCAGGCGACGCACAGACCAACGGCAAGGTGTTTGAAGACCTTCGCTTTAACGCTGCTGCGGGCGGCGTAAACCCGGTCACTGGCGAGACCGACAACGCGCTGCCGTTTTTCAACACCGGTCTTGGCTTTACGCTGGCGAATGGAACGCCGCTCGACAGTCTCGACCTGTCACGCGTTTTTATCCTGACGACCGATGAAACCTGCAGCGCAAGCGAATCCATCATCAATTCGCTCCGCGGCGCAGATGTTGACGTCATTCTTATCGGCGGCACAACCTGCGGTAAACCGTTCGGCTTTTACCCGACGGACAATTGCGGCGAGACCTATTACACAATCCAGTTTCAGGGCGTGAATGACAAAGGCTTTGGCGACTATGCCGACGGATTTATCGCCGCCAATTCAAACGCTACAATTGGCGTCAGAATACCCGGATGCGCCGTTGCGGATGACTATGCTAACGAACTCGGCGACACATCTGAAGCGCTGCTGGCGGCGGCGCTGCAATATCGCGATGCGGGGACATGCCCGACACCGCCGCCGGTGACAACCGCGCCCAAGACCCTTGCCGCAAAGCCTTCCAGTGGTATCGATATGGAAGTCATCCCTCCACGGAGCATCATGCAGGCCAATCGTGATATGACCATGCCGGAAAGGCTGAACTAATGCGCTTTTTCCGAAAACTGCCCCTGCCGCACTTGCTTTGCGCTGTCCTGCTTGGCGGCTGCCAGACAAGCGCCCCTGCAGCACCCGCCGCGTTAAGTTCAACGGACCCTGAAACAATGGCGGCTCTGCAAGGCGTGCTCGCCAGTGCGATGAGCACGGCGAGCGTTAAAATCGGACCAGGTGACCTGACCGCCAGTTCAACAATTTCCGTGCTTCCGCCGCCGCCCGGTCCCTATGAAGGGCGTAGCGTCGCCAAGCCGACCTTGTTCGATATCATGATGCGCGGAGAGCGCTGTTTTGTTGTCCGGCGCGACACCGGAGAAGAATTCAGCCTTGGCGATATTGGCTGCAAGCTGCTTTAACCTCACCGGAATTCAGCTCCCGCAGCCAAAATCCTTACTTGTCCCTGAGCGCCTTATCTCCGACATGGGCGATGGGTTTTAAGATATAAGCCAGCACCGTGCGCTTGCCATTGAGAATATCAACCTCAGCGGCCATCCCCGGCAGGATTTTCAGTTCGCCTTTGCGGCTTTTCAATGTGTCGGCCTGCGTGCGCACCTTGATGTTGTAAAGCCACTCGCCGGTTGCCTCATCCTTGATCGCGTCGGGGCTGATATTTTCAATCACGCCTTCAAGCGAACCGTAGACGGATGAATCATACGCAGTGAGCTTCACATTGGCGTTCTGGCCGACGCTCAAAAATCCGATATCGGCCTGTTTAATCTTCGCCTCGACAATGAGGCTGTCGGCGCTTGGCGATACTTCGACAATCGTCTCCCCTGGCGAGACAACACCGCCGATGGTCGAAACCAGAACCCGGTTGACGACGCCGTCAACCGGCGCGCGTACATCCGTCCGCGCCACGCGGTCCTGCAAGGCCGGCAGTTCGCCCATTAGGTCAGCGAATTCAGCGCGCGCCTTATTGAGTTCATCAGCGGCGGTCGCTGTGAAGGTTTTCTTGATGCGCTCGATTTCGCCTTCTGCTTCGGCGACTTCAAGCTCCGTTCGGCTGACGGCGATTTCACCGCGCTGCTGGTCGCCGCGCGCCGCTGCGTCACGCTGGCGGGCCCGCAAGAGTTCTACCTGCGGTTCGATGCCCTTGGCGACAAGGCGCTGCATCATTTCGTGCTCTTCCTTGGCGAGGATTGCCGCCTCGCGCACGGTTTCAAGGGCGACCTTCGAATCTTCAAGCGCCTGTCGCCGCTGATCGAGTTTGGATTGCTCCACCTGCAACGCCGCGTCCAGCTCTGCCTGACGCGCCTCGTAAAGCGCGCGCTCATTAGCGACGATGTCCGATGCGGCGACAGTCAAGGCGGCGGCAAAAGCAACAGGCTGAAGCTCAGCTTCCGCTTCAAGACGGGCGATCCGCGTTGCAAGCTGGTTATAACCTTCCTGGCCTTGCGCAAACTCAACATTCATCTGTGTGGGATCGAGTTTGACAAGCACGTCACCGGCCTTGACGTGATCGCCTGAGGACACAAGGATCTCCTTGACGATGCCGCCTTCAAGATATTGGACTTCCTGCAACTGATTAGTGGTGACGACCCGGCCCTGCCCCCGGGTTACGCGATCAAGCTTGGCGACTGACGCCCAGATAAGCGTCAGAACGAAAAATCCGGCTATAATGTAGAGCAGATATTGCGCCGCCTTTGCCGGCTCTACCGGCATAGCGCTTTCAACGGCGACGATTTCCCGCATTTCTGACATTTAGGCCGCCCTTCGCTTGCCGGGCTTCCCGCCCTCTTCGGCAGGCGCAACCAGCCGCGGCGGTTGTTGACCGGTCAGGGAACGGATGACTTCGTCTCGCGGCCCGTCGACGATGATCCGCCCCTGATCAAGCAGGATGATCCGATCGACAAGTTTCACCATGGACATGCGGTGGGTGACGATAAGGAGCGTGCGCCCGCGGGTCGCCGCATCAAGCCGCGCGATGAGCGCTGCTTCTGTCTGACTGTCCAGCGCACTTGAGGGTTCGTCGAGCAGCAGCATGGAAGGTTTCGGCGCAAGCGCCCGCGCCAGCGCTAAAGCCTGACGCTGGCCGCCGGAAAGTCCTTCGCCGCGCTCCGCAAGCCGCTGGTCGTAGCCGCCCGCTGAAGCGCCGATGAATTCGTGAACGCCTGCGATTTTCGCTGCTTCGAGAATGTCCTCATCGGAGATTTTGTCGAGGCCAAGCGAGATGTTTTCCTTGATAGAGCCAGAAAACAAACACACATCCTGCAGGACGGCGCCGATATTGGCGCGCAAATCTGCCGGCCGGATTTGGCGAATGTCTGTATCGTCCACCAACACCGAGCCTTCTGTTGGCGCGAAAACGCCTGTGATCTGCCGGACAATCGTTGATTTACCAGAGCCATTGCGGCCAAGGATAGCGACCCGTTCGCCGGGATAAATGGTGAAAGAAACTTCGTCTAGCGCGCGGCCATTTTGACCGGGATAGGTGAAGCTTACTTCCCGAAATTCGATCTTGCCTTGCAGCTTATCGCGACGGAGATAATCCCGGGTTGGATCAACTTCTGAGTCGGTCTTCATGAGCTTGTTGAGCGACTTGTAAGAGGCAAGCGCACCATTCACCCGGGAAAGAAGTGTTGCAACTTGACCGAGGGGCGCCATGGCGCGGCCTGTAAGAATAACGCTGGCGATGAGCGCGCCAGTGGTGATCTCATTGGCGCCAACCAGGAAGACGCCCAGAACGACAACGCCCACCTGCGCAAATTGCTGCGCGAAACCAGCAGCATTGACGGCAAGCTGATTCAAGAACCGCCCGATTGTCGAAACCTGCGCTTGGCGCATAACCCCGTCGCGCCAACGGCCACGCATTAACTCGCCCGCATCAACGCTTTTGACGGTCTCAAGGCCGGCGAGTGTTTCAATCAGCACCGAATGTTTAGCGTGTCCCTCTTCCATGGCCTGTTTGGTGCGGCTCATGATCAGGGGCTGGATCGCGACGCCGGCAATGATAGTTGCGAGCACAGCAATCAGCGGCACCAGGGCGATCGGACCGCCGATGAGGGCGATGGTTGCAATAAAAAGGAAAATGAAAGGCAGATCAACAATCGCCACCAACGTCGCGGAAGAAAAGAAGTCGCGCAGATTTTCAAATTCCTTGATCAATCCGGCGACGGCGCCGGTTGACCCACGCTTGGCGTCAAGCCGCATGGTCATCAGATTGTCGAAGACTTTCGTGCCGACACTGGCGTCGAGCCGCTGTCCGGCGATGTCGATGAAGTAACCGCGCAGGGATTTGAGCGCAAAATCAAAAATATGCGCGATCATGACGCCGATGGTGAGCGCGATCAGCGATTCAATCGCCTGGTTCGGCAACACGCGATCGTAAACCGTCATGATAAAGAAGGAAGAGACCAGCGCCAGGAAATTTACGATCACCGCGGCAAGGATGGTCTGGCCGTAAATTTTCGTATTGTCGCGCAGGGGCCCGAAAAGCCAGTGCGTCGTTGGCGCGACCTCCTTTAGGAAAGACGCGTTACTGAACATTCGCATCTCCCGGATAGTATCCATCATACTCAGACTGCGGAGAAAAATACCGTAGCAGATCGCCCGTGTGCTCCATCAGGCCGTAGATTGACATATCGCGGTTGGCGAGGCCGGTTAGGTAAGAAATCGCTGATTCGAAATAGTCGTTCTCCGCCTGCAGGACATCAATGAGGTCGCCCCGCGAGACCCGATAGCGCTCCAGAACAAGCTTGCGGGTTTTGTCGTGATTGATCACTGCGGTTTCAAGCGCAGCAAGACGCGCTTCTGCGCCCTGACGTCGTTCATAGGCAATCGCCGCGTCGCGAATGATGTCCTGGCGAACCTGTTCGGTTGAGTGCTTCTCGCGTTCGGCGCGGGCGCGGGCGGAAGCGATATCGGCGCGGCGGCCGCCGCCGGTGTAAATGTCATAGTTGAGATTGACGCCGGCGCGGACGTCAAAATCATCGGTGCCGTCGAAAATATCAAACTTTGTGGCGTCAAGGGAAACTCTGAGTTCCGGCAGCCTTGCGCCGCGGGCCGCCTTGAAATCCGCCGTTGTGGCGGCGGCGCGCGCTTGTGCGGCGGCGATCTCCGGATGCCGGCTGGTCGCCATGGAAATCGCCGCGTCGCGCGAATTGACGACAACGCCCTCAAAAGAGGGTCTCGATAATTTACCGGGAGTGTCTTTGAAATACTCTATATACTGAATTTCGGCGAGCTGTTTGCTTTCGCGGATTTCCTCAACACGCGCCCGCGCTGCAGACAATCGAGCAAGCGTTTGCGTGACATCTGCTTTCGAACCAGCGCCAAGCCTTTCCCGCTCTTTAACGTCGCTGAGGATTTTCTCGTGGCGGACGATAAACGCCTCGCCCAGGGATATAAGCGCTTGGTGCGTCAGGAGATCGTGATAAGCCGCAAGCGCGCCGAGCGAGAGATCATTAATGCGGGTTGAGAGCGCATTTTTAGTTTCCTCGCTGCGCGCGCGGGCGCTTTTTATCCGCTGAAACGTCGCGCCGCCGTCAAACACCAATTGAGAGGCGGAAATGGCGGCTGCAAACTGTTGGGCCGGACGCAATGATTCTACGACATTGTCAGTATTGGCCGCGAACTCTCGCGACAGCGAATAATCGCCGCGCAACTGCGTTGACAATTGCGGATAAAGCGCCGCCTGTTCACGGCGGCGATCGGCGCGCGCCTCGTCGCGGCTCGCCAATTGCGCATGATAAACAGGATGCGCCGCAACGGCGCCTTTAATGGCCGTGCGAAAATCTTCAGAAATGCCGACATCGCTTAACGCATAGCCCGCAGGTCCGAGCGCTTTTGCAAGCGGGCCAGACCGCGCCTTAGCGGCTTCAGGATAGAGCGATTTTGCAGGCTTTTTGTCGGACGCCAGTTCGATCGGGGCTGCATTGGCAGGTTTTGCGGTGGTCTTAACCGATAGAGGCTGCGCCAGCGGCGTCTTTGTCGGCTTCGCGATTGTTTCATCCAATGCAGCTTCTGCAAGCGGCGCCTCTTTCGGCGTTATCAGTAATGTCGGTTCCTCGCCGACCGTAAACGCTGCAGCTGTGGGCAGCGTCGCCGACTGCTTTTTTTCTACCTTGGGCGCAGCAAGCTTTGTTGACCTGATCGGCGGCGCCATCAGGCGCGTTGGTTCTTTTTGCGCGCGCGCATCGACTGGCGGCTTAAGGCGCGCCGGCGCTGCTCTTTCGGATTTTGTCGGTTCTTTGATCGCGCCGGTAATAACAACGTCTTTCGCGGCGCTCTGTGTCGCGCTGATCGCCAATCCAGCGATCGTTAAGCTCACAGCCATGCAGAATTTCTGTCCCGTCATTGACACCCTGCCGATCCAAACGCATGCGACCCGCCGAAACGCGCCGCCATACGCATTCGTTAACGTTAACGTCTTTGGTTTTAGGAAGAGATCACTGACAAAGCCTTAACCGATCTGAACCGGTTTGGGCCGATATGGCGCTGACTTGTTAACCTTTTGCAGAAAAAACCCTGATTGGAGCGTTAACACGTTAACTATTGTCTCAAGACGCTGCTTCTCTTACGGGAAATTCAACAGAAAGATCACGAGTAACGCTGTCGCCGCCAGCATGCGCAGCTCAATCTTGGGATCGACGGGCATATGCCTGCCAGCGAGGCGCCAGGCGAAGGGGATCATCACCAGCCCCGCCGCCGCGAAAGCAATCACCGCCGGCTTTTCACCGAACAGCAAAAACACCGCCGGCACGACAATCAGTATGGCTGCGCCGGCGATCGAGACAACGCCGGTGTAGCCGCGGCTATCGCCTGCGGCCAACGCCACGGTCGATAAGAGCCGGTAAGGCACCAGCAGGAAAACCGGCGACATCAGTTTGATATAGTAGCCGACGCCGTCGTAATTTTCAGGATACAAAATGCTGAACACCGGCTCCGCCAGGAAACAAGCGCCAAGCGCCGCCGCAACCGATGCGCCGTCGGTGAGAAGCCGAACGCGGGCATAAGCGCTCCCAAGGTCTTGAGGGCGATCACGGAGAAGCTCGCTGAAGGCCGGATAAAAAATGCGGGTGATCACCGTTGCGAACACCATGACCGCCGCCGCCGTCCACATGGTCGCGACCGCATAAAGACTGAAGCGATCGCTTTCCATCAGCCAGCCGAAGAGAATCTGGTCGCCGCGATTGACGATAAAACCAAATGAAGAGGCGATGATGAGCCATTTGCCGAAATGAAAGATCTCGCTGAAATATTCGCGATGAAAGCGCAGCGTCATTTTCGGGCCGGGAAATATGACCTGCGAGAGGATGGCCTGCACCAGTGCGCTGACATTGCCGCCGATCACCAACGCCCAAACCCCATAGCCCATATAGGCAAGCGTTATTGTTACGACCATAGCAACCAGTTGCGCGCCGATTTCAAGCGCTACCAGCCGCTTCATGGCGAGCCGCCGCTCCGCCATGAACTTATTGGTCGATGTGAAACCGGCGATCAGAATTTGTAATCCCGCGCCGGCCATCACCCACGGCAAAAGAGGATTGGCGAAGATACTCCCTTCTTGCACTGACCCTGCGCTGGCCATGAGGCCGATCACAAGCGCAACTGCAACGGTTACCAGCCAGACGATTGCATTGCGGGCGATTTGCAACGTCCAGGCGGTCTTCAAATACGCCGGATCATCCGCATGACGACTGCGCACGATCGATGCGTTAATACCAATGTCGGTGAGCATGATGGCCCAGGTGTAAACCGAGACCGCAACCGCCATGAGGCCGAATGCTTCCGGGACCACGAGCCGCGCCAAAATGAGATTGGACAGAAGCCGCAGCACTTGCCCGCCGGCAAATCCGCCCATGACCGTTGCGCCGCCAGTCATAACGCGGGCGTATAGCGATGGCGCAGCGCGATTGGCGGTTGTGGCGGTATTGGTTGGTTTCTGTTCAGCCATACTCGTCAATGCCAACCATTAGGGCGCGTGAGGCCTTTCAGGAAACCTGCCGGTTATAGTAACCCCGGCTCTATCATATCTTCTCAAACGGGGGCGATCCGGCCTAGGATATGCATAATCCGCTTGCACCGCCTTGGGCGCGCTTGCAAGCCTTATGCAGCATTAAGTGAGTAATCGGGCGAGATCATGTCGAACCACTTCAAGGCGTATATCGTCGTTATCGTGGTTTCGGTCGCGGTCTGGATTATTTTCCGCGCGCCTTTCGCCGCAGCCGTCGGCGGCAGGCGTTATGACAATTGGCGCAATCTCTGGATCGCTTACACCACCGCAGCATTTGTTTTCACGAACTACTGGGTATTCTTGTTTGCTGCGTCCGCCATTATCGGCGTTTTCGCGCTGGCGGAACGCGAAAAGCCTGCGATTTATCTTCTGCTGTGCACCGCCATTCCGACGCTGAGCACGGCTATACCCGGTTTTGGGGTCGTCAACTTCCTTTTTGAACTATCCCCGCAGCTCGCAATCTCCTTTGTCATTCTAATTCCGGCGATGCTGGCGATATCACGCATGCGCAAACCCAACACCCCAATCAACATGACGGATCGCTTCTTTCTGGCGTGGATTGGGCTCGAATTGTTGCTGGCGCTGCGCTCTGAAACTTTCACGCATGTATTGCGCAACATGTTCATGGCGTTTGTCACCGTTGCCCCGCTCTATTATGTTTTCAGCCGCTGGCCACGCAACCTAAACGACATTCGCATAATGACGGCGGCGATCGTGTTGCCGATCGTTGTTTTGGCCGCAATCTCAATTCCATCATTCATCCGGGGTTGGCATTTTTATCTAACCGTCAGCACGAACTGGTTTGGCCATATTCCGTTTAACTACACTAGCCGCGCCGGCTATTTGCGGGCGGCGGCGTCGGTCTTCAACCCGGTGGTGTGGGGGTTCCTTACCACTACCGCCATCGGTCTTGGCATCGCTCTTTTCAACGAAAAGTTCTCGCGTTTCTTCCGTTATGCAACGTTTGGCTTGCTTATCGCCGGACTGGTTACATCATTGTCTCGCGGCCCCTGGGTCGGCGCCGTTGTGATCGTCGCGACATACGCCGCCGTCAGTCCAGACCGCATCAAAAAGCTCTCGCAACTCGCCATTGTTGGGGCCGTTGGATTTCTTGGCGCCTTAATGACGCCTTTCGGGTCGAGATTGATTGAACTCCTGCCATTTGTAGGCGGGCGAGCCTCCAACACGATCACTTACCGTCAAGAGCTCATTGACGCCGCCATACCAGTGATGATGGAATCCCCGCTTCTCGGCTCGGCAGATTTTCGCGAGCACCCCGGCCTTCAGCATATGCGCCAGGGCCAAGGCATCATCGATATCGTCAACACCTATCTTTTTGTCGGCTTGCACAGCGGTCTGATCGGCCTGGCGTTATTTATCGGCGTCTTTGCATCAACGCTTCTCGCGCTTCGCCGGGCGATGATTTCGGCTGAGACTTATGATCCTGTCCTTGCTCGGTATTGCCGCGCTTATTTTGCAACCATTGTCGGCATGATGTTCATGATTTTCACAACAAGCAGCGAGGGCCAGATTCCGATTTTCTATTGGTCGATCGCAGCGCTCGGGGTGGGTTTGGCGCGTGTTGAATATCTTGCTCGCGAGAATACGAGCGTTGAATCCGCGACAGAAACTATTCCCGAAGACAATCGGTTTGCCTGGAAATGAAATATCTCAGGTGGGTCGCCCGGCGACAAGGTCAGCATTTTTTAAGCGTCCAAAAGATCAGCAATATGCTCGCCCATGCGCAAGGCAAGGCAGACAATAGTGAATGTCGGATTGACCCCGCCGCCAGTCGGGAAGACGCTGGAGCCGCCGATGAAAAGATTGTCGATGCCGTGCAACTTACAATCGCCATCGACAACGCCGGTTCTGCCATTTTCCGACATGCGCGTTGTGCCCATCTGATGGCAATGCATGCCGAGGTCCGCCTCGCCGGTCATCACATCAGAGTTGATGCGCAAGCGCCCCAGACTGGATTGCACAAACCCCTTGCCAAGATCGATCGCCAAATCGCGCATTGTCTTGCGATCAACATCATTGATTTGCCAGTCAAGGATCAGGCGCTGACCGCCAAATGCATCCGTCTTCGAATCATCGAGCGTCACCCGGCTTGCCGGATCAGGGCACTGCTCCATGATGGTGGTGACGATGCCGTCGCCGGGGCAAGGAAATTCCCAGAACCGCCGTGAGAATTTGGTCAAGCCTGGCGCAGCGCACACAGTTTCACGCATAGCGCGACGCATCGGCGCAAGACGCCCATAATAAGTGAGGCGCGCGTTCGAGTTAATGGAGAGCACCGAATTGCCAACGCCCATCGCTGAAAGCGCTGCTGCGCGCGGGGCAATTTCGATCGCCGAATGTTGCATCCAGAATTTCGGATTGGTGACAATGAACCGACCCATGAGAATATTGAAATGCTCCATGAAGCATTTTCCGATAAAGTCGGTTTTTGCTGAAAGCGCGCCACTAAGACGGCGATCGGCGTTCAGCAAGAAGCGCGCATTTTCAAGGGCGCCGAAGGCAAACACATAATGCGCAGCGCGCGCCGTAAAGCGCCGGTTATCATAGTCGGCAATATCGATACTATCGACGCGCGCGCCGTCGAGCGAAAGCGCAAAGCCCGTCACATTTGCGTTGATAACGACATCAACATTATCGCTGTTTTGCAGTTCGCTGCGATATTTCTCGCCAAAACGCGTCGGCGGGCTTTTTTGCAGCGCTGCTTCCTGAAAACGCTCGGCGGAAAAACCCGGCGGCGCCGATTTGCTAAAGAGCCCGCCCGGCAGATCCAAAATTTCTGCTGCTTCGTCGATGTGAGCGTAAGCTTGCTTGCGGGTGATCGGCCACCCGGGAAGCCCCCAAATATCGCGCGCGGCAAAATCAATATCGTCAAAAACGCCGCACAGTCCCGTCCAGTGATTGGAGGTTCCGCCAAAATAGCGCAGTCGGCAGGATTCAACGCCCCAATAAGTCGCGCCTACTGACTTTCCGCGATAAACATCGATAGAAGCAGCGCTCGGTTCAACGCCGCCGGCCTCCAGCAACAATACCCGTTTGCCCCGCGCCGCGAGCTTGCGCGCCGTCGTAATGCCGGCTGGACCGGACCCGCAGACGCAAACGTCATACTCGTTGCCAAACGGCGATTGGCCCGCCGTATTTAGATCCGTCCACATGGCGTTTGCTTCGGTTACTTGGAAACTGCGATGAGCTTGTCAGCGGCGCGCGCCGGCAAATCTTTGTCGGAAAGCACCCAACCATCGACCATAAAATAGCCGTCGCCAAGGGGCGTCGCTTCACTCAAATCCAGGGGCCCGGCTACGGTCGGCGTCTTGCCGTCGCCAGCGGTCGCGGCAATCGCGACAGTCGCCGCCCCGACGCCGCCCGCGGCCAAAAGCATGTTGCGCCGGGTCATGTGCCGCAATGTTGATTGAATGGCTGGGTTTGTTTTGGGTTCCATGTGCTTACTCAAAATACTCGCTTTGCAACCCCCAATGATTGATTTTAGGTCCCTTTCTGACAATGAGCAACAGCGCGAAACACACCTTGGGTTCACTATCAGCACTTGCGGGAAGCTTTGCATCCGGACGATGTGCGCTTCGCCTCAAGAACCCGCACTGAGTGCGGGAAAAGTCAAAAAGAGATTATCGACCCGCACCAGACGGCGGGCAGGGCGACAAGCGCAGAAATCAATGTCGATCACAAAATGGTACCGCCTGGTGGTCTCGAACCACCGACCTCTTGATCCACAATCAAGCGCTCTAACCAACTGAGCTAAGGCGGCATTTGCGCGGTCCCGCTCATTGCTTACACGGCGGGACCAGAAACCAAAAACGGCGCGGAACCTAGCCCCGCGCCGTTCGAATTGCAATAAGCCGGAGCGGCTATTCAACCGGCTTGCGGAAACGCAGGGTCATGCGATTGCTTTCGCCGATGGCTGTATAGGCGTCGCGATTGTCATCGCCAAAAGCGTAGGTCGGCGGCAAACGCCAGACAATTTCGCCTTCATTGGGCTGGTCGGCGGAATTGGCGTTGATGTCGCTCGCTTCCTCGAAAACGAACCCGGCGGCCTCCGCCATGGCGACGACATTTTCAACACTCATATAACCGACGGAACCGTCGGCGCTAGCGCCGGTCGCGCCTTCCGGAGCGCTGTGTTGCACGACGCCAAGCACGCCGCCCGGTTTTAGCATGTCATAGGTTTCAGCCATCGCATCGGCGCCGAAGCTGCCGCCCGCGCGACTGAAATTATGGAGCGCTCGAATGAACAATGCGACGTCGGCCGTGCCTTTAAGTTCGTCGGGCGCATCGCCAAATTCATAAGCGACAACCGGCTCATCGGTTGCCGCAATCGCTGCCGCTTTTTCAGGGAAGTTATCAGCCCAAGTGCTCAACCGTTCAATAAGCTCCGGCGTTGGATCAGGCAGGATGAGCGGCCACATTCCGTCCTGATAGTTGGCGCCGGCGTATTTTCCCTCCGCTGCAACATAAGGCAGAAGGACCCGTGTATACCAACCTGTGCCAGGCAGCGCTTCGATGACGAAATCATCGGACTCAACGCCGAAGAACGCGAGCGTCTCAGCAGGATTGCGCCACGCATCGCGCGCTCTGTCCTCTTCGCTACGTGCAGCGAGCACGTCTTCCAGGCTCATTGGGCCCGCACTCTTTTCCGCAACATCAGTTTCCTTATCCCCGCCGCCAAGCATCACCGTTTCGCAACCCGCAGCCAGCAACATCGCAGGAAGCGCAAAAGCAGCAAGCGCTGTCGTTTTTGAAAAACCAATTTTCATCATCGAAAATCCCCTTCGGTTCGTCCGTCTCAAGAATGTTGTGCGGACACAAGAAATAAGATGCCGCGCCAACAGCAACACATCACTGTCTATCCAGGCCTCCAAAAGAAACGCCTGTTTTCATTCGGCGCCGCTGGCGTTGGCACAGCTTAGCATCAGCCTCCCATAGCGGAGCACTAGCCCCGTGTAAATCGACGCCCCGACAAAATGGACGCGACGCGTCAACTATACAGAATTTTCATCTTCATCGTCCGGCTCGAGGAGGATACGCGCCGCATCACCTTCAAGATCTTCATACTGACCTGAATTGAGCGACCAGAAAAACGCCGCAAGCCCAAGCCCGCCAAGCACAAGCGCAATCGGAATAAGGAAGATCAACGCGTCCATGATCCCTCCTTTGCCCGAAATCGCGACGACAATCGCAAGGCGTTCAAGGTCACAATGACTGATGACCCTGACATAGCAAGCGCTGCGATCAGCGGCGTTACAAACCCAAAGACCGCAAGCGGGATGGCGCAGGCATTATAAAAGGCTGCAAACCCGAAATTCTCAAGCACCCGCCGGCGCGCTCGTTTTGAAACATCGTAAGCGGATAATACCGGCGCAAGACTGTCGCCCTGAAAGACAAAATCAGCAGCGGCTTGGCTGGCGTCAGCAGCGCTGCCGGGCGACAGAGAAGCATGCGCCGCAGCAAGCGCCGGCGCGTCATTCAGCCCATCGCCGACCATCGCTACCCTGACGCCGCGCTGGGCCAGCTCTTCAAGTCGCGCAATTTTGTCCGCCGGCGCAAGCTGCGCGCGCCAGGCCTTAACGCCCACGGCTTCAGCGATCCGCTGCGCCGGCGCCTGCGCATCGCCTGACAACATCTCCGACTCGACGTTTTGCTCGGCGAGCGCGGCGATCACATCGCCGGCGGCATCGCGGACCGCATCTTCGAACTCAAACCGCACTGGCGCTGCGTCGTCGGATTTGAACCAGGCTTCACTGGCGACGCCTTTATTTGCATCTGACATCTCGACACCCACCCAGTCGGCGCGGCCAAAGCGTGCGCGAACGCCATCGACGAGGCCTTCAACGCCGCAGCCCGGCGTTTCATGAATGTCTTCGCCCAAAGGGCCTGCGCCCGCGGCGTCGACAACAGCGCGCGCTAAGGGGTGCCGGCTTGCCCGCGCCAACATGGCCGCTGCGTTTAGATCATCAGGCGCAATCTCATCAAGACTGGCGATCTTCAGCCGCCCAAGCGTCAGTGTTCCTGTCTTGTCGAAGACAAAGGCGTCGACTTCAGCAAGCCGCTCCAACGCATCGCCGGACTTGACCAATACGCCCTCCTTAAAGAGCCGTCCGGTCGCCACCACCTGTACCGCCGGCGCAGCCAATCCGAGCGCGCAGGGACAGGTGATGATCAGCACCGCGACGGCGTTCATGACCGAAACCCGCATGCCGCCATCGGCCAGAAAGAACCAGCCGAGGAATGTCGCCAGCGCCAAGCTGTGCACAACCGGCACATATAACGCCGCCGCACGATCGGCGAGACGCACATATTTGCTTTTGCCTTGCTCGCCCGCTTCTATGAGCCGCGTTAAATCCGCCACCAGGGAATCTTCGACCTTTGCGCGCGCCTCCATGATAAGGCGCGACGACATGTTGAGAACGCCTGCAAAAAGCTTGTCGCCTTCGTGCATTTCAGCGGGCGCGCTCTCGCCGGTCACCAGGGAAACGTCGACTTCCGAGGCGCCTTCAACGACGACACCGTCCACCGGTGCGCGATCGCCCGGCGACAAGAGAATGCGCTCGCCCGGCGCGATGTCGTGCGCTGAGACCGCTTCAACAGAACCGTCCGCCGTCAAACGATTTGCCGTTGTCGCCTGCAGCGCCAGCAACTCTTGCGCCGCCGCCCGCGCTCGCGCCCGTAAGCGATGATCGAGATAACGCCCGATCAACAGGAAGAACAACAACATCACCGCCGCGTCAAAATAAGCGTCGCGGCCGTGGTTGAGCGTCTCGTAGATGCTGAGCCCCGTCGCCAGAAAAACCGCCAGCGAAATCGGCACGTCCATATTGGCGTGGCCGGCTTTGAGGGCGCTCAACGCTGAGCGAAAAAACGGACGCCCAGCGAACGCAACCGCAGGCAAGGCGATCATGCCGGAGATCCAATGCATGAACTGGCGCGTTGCCGGCCCCATCTCGCCGCCGCCTGGCCCTCCATGGCCAGCCCAAATGGCAACTGACAAGAGCATGATATTCGCCATGGCGAAGCCGGCAACCGCCATGCAACGCAACAGGAACCTGCCTTCGCGATCAACTTCGGCGACGGCCGCAGCAGGGTCGAACGCTGCAGCGCGATAACCGAGACTCGCGATTTTCTGTGTCAGGACGATTGGATGAAGCGCGCCTTCCCGCCAGGCGACCGCAAGCCTGCCCGTTGAAAGATTAAGCCGGGCGCTCTCAACGCCGGAAATCGATTTTAGACCGCCTTCAATTTTCGCAATGCAACCGCCGCAATGGGCGCCATGAACGGAAAGCTCAAGCTTGGCGATATTATCGCGTTCATGACGCACGAACGGCGACGGATCGATAATCGCCGCATCGAAGGCCGGCTCAAGATGGCTCGGACATCCTGCTTCGGCGTCCGTTATGTTGGCGGTCGTCATGGGACAATCAGCCTTGCCTCAACATCAAAATAAGCCCCGCCCTCTTTTTCCGCTCGCGCGGATAAATCCCAGGCGCCGGGGCTCAAACCTTCAATATGGGCGCGGTAAGCGCCTGAGCCAAGCGCTTCGAAGTTTACAGCGACATCCTCGCCGTTATGGGCCGGACGCTGCAAAACACCGGCGACAGACAACGTGCGAAGCGGGCGCTCGACGGCGTCTTCAAACCGGATTTCGATGACGCCGATGTCTTCATTGCGATCAACGCGGGTGACCTCTGCCCGCCAGCCCAGCGCTTCCTGCTGCGCGCGCTCGGCAATCACTTCATTGTAACGCAGGCCTTGCATATAGGACTTCTTTTCCGCCTCCCCGGGAAAAGAGCGCAAGGCAAGCGTGATGAAGATCGTGTTGGCGACGATGATAACGCCAAAAAAAGCAAGCAGCGCTAGTAGTACATGCCGCCCCGTGATGACGCGCGCCTCAGCCATTACCGATCCTCCGATAAAAAGACTGTTGGATTAACCGCGGTTTCGCCGGTTTCAACATTGGTCACGGTAAACGTTACAGGGATCGACTCCGCCGCAATCGCCTCCTGCGGCATGGTGACGAATACGCGTAATTCACGAAGGCCGTCGCCTTGCGCCGTCACGACATTGTCGACGCCGTCAAAATCCTCGCCGACAGCGCTTACTTGCATCGCTTCCGGTCCGTCCAGGGCGAGCCTGAATTGCTGTTCCATACTGGCGCGGTTAACAATCTTAACAGTGTACGCGTTGCGCACGGAACCGTCTGACAACTGCACGTAAGGCGGCGTACGGTCGCGCAGCACATTGAGATTAACGGTCGCCCGGTTTGTCAATGTAAAGAGCATGATTGATCCGACGATCACCAAAACAACAGCGTACACAATCGTACGCGGCCGCAGAAACTTGTATTGATTTGGCTGGCCGGCAGTACGGCGGGCGATGTTGGCGTCCGTATCATAGCCGATGAGCCCGGTTGGACGGCCGACTTTTTCCATGATGTCGTCGCAGGCATCGATGCAAAGCGCACAATTGATGCATTCGAGCTGCGCGCCCTCGCGAATATCGATCCCCATGGGACAAGCGGCGACACAGGCGCGGCAGGAAACGCAATCGCCGCGTCCGTCCCAGCTATCGCCCTGCTTATGGGGTCCGCGCGGTTCGCCGCGATCGGTTTTGTAACTGACCTGCAGTGTTTCTTCATCGGTAAGGGCCGCCTGAATGCGCGGCCAAGGACACATATAAGTGCAGACCTGTTCGCGCATGGAACCAGCGAAGATGTAGGTCGTGAATGTCAGAAGGGCGCAATAGAAATACGCGGTGAACGGCGCTTGTCCTCGGAAGAAATCCGCGAAGATTGTCGGCGCATCATGGAAATACAAAATCCACGCCCCGCCCGTCGCCATGGCGATCAACAGCCATAAGATGTGTTTGGAGGTTTTCTTGACGATTTTATCCGTCGTCCATGGCGCTCTGTCGAGCTTGATGCGTTTGTTGCGGTCGCCTTCGATGAAACGTTCAACGGCGACGAAAAGATCCGTCCACACCGTTTGCGGGCAGGAATAGCCGCACCATATCCGCCCGAACAAAGCGGTCGCCAGGAACAGCCCGAGCGCTGCAAGAATGAGCAGGCCAGTGACGTAGTAAAGTTCGTCTGGCCAGATTTCGATCCAGAAAAAGTAAAACCTGGACCCTGCAAAATCGACAAGGACCGCCTGGTCAGGTTCGTTCGGTCCACGCGGCCAGCGTATCCAGGGAATGAAGTAATAGACCCCGAGCGTCAGGGCCATGACGATCCATTTCAGCCTGCGGAATTTGCCGTGTACGCGCTTCGGGTAGATAGGCTCGCGCGCTTTGTAGAGCGTTCGTTTTTCAGGTGCGTTGACGGCTTCGACTTCAAGCCGTTCAACGCCGCCGGTCAGTTCCCCTGTCGTTGCCCCTGAAAGCTGCTCATTCATCGCTACTCGCCGCCGCCCAACGCATGCACATAAACAGACAACGCGATAATTTCGGCTTCGCTTAGACGTCCGTCCCAGGCCGGCATGACGCTGGCGCGGCCATTCCAGATCGTATCGTAAATCGTCGCCCGATCGCCGCCATAAAGCCATATAGCGTCGGTAAGATTGGGCGCGCCCTGGGTGCGGTCGCCGGTTCCATCAGCGGCGTGGCAGGCGGTGCAATGGGTGACATAGAGTGGCGCAGCGCTCGCCGCTGCTGCTTCATCATGCGGCTGGCCGGAAAGCGATAGGACATAATCGGTGACGGCGCTGACCTCATCGCGGGAAAGGACCTGATCCCGGCCAAAAGCCTGCATGATGGTCAAAGTGGTTTCCGGATGATCAGAGCGGCGCCCCACCGTGATGGTGGTTTTAATGTCTTCCAATGAGCCGCCCCAGACCCACGAATCATCATTGAGGTTCGGATAGCCCGGAAAACCCTGACCGCCGGCGCCATGACAGGTTGCGCAATTGTCGCCGAACAACGAACCGCCGGCCGCCATAGCGAATTGCAAAAGCTCGGGATCGTCTTCAATCGCCTGCAGCGAGGGCGCTGCGATGAGCCGGCGCGTAGCTTCCGCCCGCTCAGCGTCCAATGCGGCAATTTGTTCAGCAACATTAGCGCGCTCAGAATGGTTGCGCAGGCCTTTGGTGTAACCGGTGATGCCAGGCCAGGCAGGCATCAAAATCCAATAGACAACCGACCAAGCGACGGTCACGTAAAAAATGATCAACCACCAGCGCGGCAGGGGGTTGTTTAATTCCTTGATGCCGTCCCACTCGTGGCCCGTCGTTTCAACGCCGGTCGTTTCGTCAATATCTTTTTCGGTCACGATTTAACCTCGCCCCTATCCCGGTCTTCAGCGTCCGGATCGTCATTGTCGTCATCAAGCGGAATTTGCCGCGCGCGCTCAAATGTCTGCCGGTTACCAGGCCTCAGCGCGTAAATCAGCACCATCACGAATGCCGCAACAAAAAGCAGGAGGCCCCAAGTCTGGGCCGTCTTCGCCAGGAATTCATACATTGCACGGCCTCATCGATAGTTTTCCTCGGCCTTGTAGGTCTCAAAATCGACCAACGTGCCGAGCATCTGCATGTAAGCGATAAGCGCGTCCATCTCTGTGATCTGCTCGGGGTTGCCGTCAAAATCGCGAATCTGCGCCTTTGGATAGCGGGCAAGCAGCGCGTCATAATTGTCAGAAAACGGGTCGACCTGTGACTTTGCATCCAAGACTGCATTCTCGATCATTTCATCGGTATAAGGAACGCCGACGGCGCGATTGGCCTTCAGGGAGGCCTCTATGTTCGACAGATCAAGCTCTCTTTTAGAAAGAAACGCGTAGGGCGGCATGATCGATTCCGGCACCAGGCTGCGCGGATCTTCCATATGCTGACGGTGCCATTCGTCAGAATATTTACCGCCCAGTCGCGCCAAATCTGGCCCCGACCGTTTTGACCCCCATTGGAATGGATGGTCGTACATGCTCTCCGCCGCCAGCGAATAATGTCCGTAACGCTCAACTTCATCGCGCAATGGCCGCACCTGCTGGCTATGACAAACATAGCAGCCTTCGCGAACATAGATGTCGCGCCCGGCAAGTTCGAGCGGCGAATAAGGTCTTACGCCGTCCACTTCCTCAATGGTGCTTTCCAAATAAAACAGCGGTGCGATTTCAACGACGCCGCCGATCGCCACGGTCACGAGAATGCCAACGGTCAGGAGGATGCCGCTTTTTTCAAAGATCTTGTGTCTGTGATACATCGTCTCTTCCCCCTATTCCGCCGGCGCCAAAGCAGCTGCTTCAGCAGGCCGGCGTTCTCCGGCGCGCATGTCGCCGCGGATTGTGCGGTAGAGATTATACGCCATGATAAGCGAGCCGATCACAAACAGCGAACCGCCGACGGCGCGGATGATGTAATAAGGATGCATCGCTTCAACGGTTTCAACGAAAGAATATTGCAGGAACCCGAACTCATTATAGGCGCGCCACATCAAGCCTTGCATGATGCCGGAGACCCACATCGACGTGATGTAGAGAACGATGCCGATGGTCGAGATCCAGAAATGCCATTCCACCATGGCGCGCGAATAAAGGTCTTTGCGCTTCCAAAGCCACGGCACGAGACAATAGATGGCGCCGAAGCTGATATAGCCGACCCAGCCAAGCGCGCCGGAATGCACGTGGCCGATGGTCCAGTCCGTATAGTGAGAAAGCGCGTTGACGGCGCGCACCGACATCAGCGGCCCTTCGAAGGTCGACATGCCGTAGAACGCAACCGATACCACCATCATGCGCACGACGGGATCAGTGCGGAGCTTGTCCCAAGCGCCCGAAAGCGTCATCAGGCCGTTGATCATGCCGCCCCACGAGGGCATCCACAGCATGATCGACGGCCTCATGACGTTGTCAGGCGCCTGGGACAAGCTGCGCACGGACCCTGTGCTCAGAATGATGGTGATCGCGGTTGCGTTCTACGGCATGTCGACCTTCGAAGGCCCGATGATGTCGATCAAGTCGGTCAACTCACTGTCTCACTACACCGACTGGACGATCGGACACGTGCACTCTGGCGCACTTGGCTGGAACGG
>JANQOV010000054.1 GCA_028285645.1 Hyphococcus sp. | reverse complement strand
ACTCAACACCGTCGATGACGTGTCGTTCGCCGGTTTCCATCACAACATCGGTCGGCTGCATGAACCCGATAACGCCTGTTGAAAGCGCCTTGCCGATGCCGGAATCAAGCTGGCCCACGGGCCTTGCAGGCAAGTTATTGCCGAATTGAAACTGCGCCCGGCGCGTCATGGCGTTGCCGGCGATCACATTTTCCGCGACGGCGGATTCTGCAAACCCGTCCGGCGCAAACAGCCGCGTCCTGCCTGACGCTACATCGTCATCGGTGACAACGCCGCGCACGCCGCCAAAGTGATCAGCATGGCTGTGCGTGAACAAGACCGCGGTTACCGGCCGTTCGCCCAGTTCCTGATTGACAAGAGCGAGTGACGCTGCTGCTGTTTCTTTCGTCAGCAGCGGGTCGATCAATATCCATCCGGTATCGCCCCTGACGACGGTCATGACCGACAAGTCGTACCCGCGCACCTGATAGAGCCCATCGACAACTTCGAACAATCCGTGGATGGCGTTCAGTTGCGCTTGCCGCCAAAGCGATGGATTAGCGGTCGCCGGCGCGTCGCCCTCTAAAAAATCAAAACGCGATTGATCCCAGACCACATTGCCATCGCTGTCTTTGATGACGCCGCCCTCGATCGCAGCGAGAAAGCCGCGATTGGCGTCTTCAAAATCCGATTGTTCGTCTAGCGGCAAGGCTTCGCCGAACAGTCGGTTGGCTTCGCGAGTTGCTTCTGTCGCGACAAAAGGCTCGGGTAGAACAATTTCTGCTTCGGAAGTTTCGACTTGGTCTGCCGCATCGGCAGTTTGTCGTGTTGTCTCCTCAGCGTCTACGCCTTGCTGTTGAGGGTCGCCGCTGCACGCCGCCGCCAATACGCTAAGGCTTGCAATCAGATATCGGATCATTTTTATCGCGCTCCTTATTCTTCTTTGCCGATGCTTTCATAATAAGCCGCATCGCGACCGCTATTGGCTTCCGAGATCACATAGGCCCTGATGGCTTCCGAGATCTCTTCATCGACAAAGGCGCCGAAACTGCCCATGCCGTTTTCCGCAAACGCGCCCTCGCGAACGATCATGTTCCAGGCTGCAGCGTCGCCAAGCACTGCTGAATGGCGAAGGTTCGGCACCAGCCCCGAGGACTGCGCGTGATCGCCATGGCAAACGATGCAATACCGCGCATAGGCCGCAAGGCCTTTTTCGACCTCTGCTGCCGACGCCGTCATTGCAGGCGGCGGCGCCATTGCAGCATCGCTTGGCGTCAACGCCGGCAGTTCGCCGTTTGCGCCAAGCTTAAACGCGAGCACGCGGCCCACTTTCGCTTCGCTGCCGGTCGGCAACGGCCCGCCGAAGCCGAGAGCATAGGAACCACCCCAGCCAGAGGCGACAGCCACATATTGCTCATCATCCACTTCATAAGAGACCGGCGCCGCGACAATGCCGGTCTGCGTAAAGAACCGCCATTTTTCGTCGCCCGTCGCCGCATCATAAGCCGCAAAATGCGCATCCGCCGTTCCCTGAAATACGAGGCCGCCGGCGCTCGACAAAATGCCCCCATTCCAGGGACCTTGGTGCTCGACAGCCCATGCGGCCTCCTGCTTGACCGGATCCCAGGCAAGAAGCCGGCCCTTCAACATTGCTTTCAGCGCTTTGAATTGCGCAAGATCCGTCGGCAATAATCCGTACAAAAAGTTTGAGCCCGTATTCCAGACGCCCTCGCGAATTTCAAAGTCCGGATCATCACCATATCCCCATGGCGCTTCCTGCGCCGGAATGTAGACGAGGCCGGTCTCAGGGTTAAACGACATCGGATGCCAGTTGTGGGCGCCGAGCGGACCCGGAAGTTGTAGATAAGGCGCCTTGCCCGGCCAGCGCGCATCAGCGACTTCAACGGGCCTGCCGGTTTCCATATCCACATGGGTCGCCCAGTTGATGGGCACAAAATTATTGGCGGAAATGAGTTCGCCGGTCTCGCGGTCAACCACATAGAAGAAACCGTTCTTCGGCGCCTGCATAATGACTTTGCGGCTTACGCCCTCGATCTCAAGGTCTGCGAGGATCATGTGCTGGGTTGCAGTAAAGTCCCAGGTATCGCCAGGCGTTGTCTGATAATGCCAGACATATTCGCCCGTATCCGGCCTGAGTGCGACGATGGAAGATAAGAAGAGATTGTCGCCGCCGCCGGGACTGCGCAGTTCCTGGTTCCAGGGCGAGCCATTGCCGACGCCGATGTAAAGCAGATCAAGCTCTGGATCATACGCCATGGAATCCCAAACGGTGCCGCCGCCGCCGAGCTTCCACCACTCCTCGCCGTTCCAGGTGTCCATGGCCATGGCCATGGCGGTATTCTCTGGCTCCTTCGAAGGGTCTCCGGGTACGGTGTAAAACCGCCAGACGATTCTACCGGTTTCCGCGTCATAAGCGGAGACATAGCCGCGCACGCCAAATTCGGCGCCGCCATTGCCTATGATGACCTTGCCTTTGACGATGCGCGGCGCGCCGGTGATGGAATAAGGTTTGGACTTGTCAATCGTGTTGACGTCCCAGATTTTGTCGCCGGTCTTCGCTTTAAGCGCAATCAGCCGGCCGTCAATCGTGCCGGTGTAGATTTTGTCGCCCCAAATGGCGACACCGCGATTGACCACGTCGCAACACATGATTGATGCGCGGGAGCGATCGACTTCCGGATCGAAGGACCAGATTTCCGCGCCGGTTTTTGCGTCAAGGGCATAAACAATGTTCCAGGTCGCTGTAACATACATAACGCCGTCATGAATGATCGGCGTTGCTTCGATACCGCGGCTGACGCCTAGATCAAAAGCCCAGGCAAGCCCCAACTGATCGGCGTTTCCCATGTTAACTTCATCAAGGGGCGAGAAACGCTGCTCTGAATAGGTGCGGCCGTGGGAGAGCCAGGCGCCCGGCGTTGCATCAGCATTCATGATGGCGTCGCCCGTGACCTTTGCCTCGTCTTCAGCCCCTGGGGTCGCGGCTTCGACGGGCGCAGACGTCTCCGCGGTCGTCTGCGTTTCTTCCTTCTGACCACCGCAACTCGCAAGAACGAGCGACGACGCGGCAATCATTCCCAAGCGGCGTACAAACGAATCGATCATCAATCAATCTCCCGTGTCTGTGCAGCGATCTTCTCTATTTGCGTTTTTCACCATGACGCCATGGCGCGCTGCTCCCTGACTCCCCCGGAATAGGCCCAGTCTATCGTTCGCGAGGGTTTAGTCCACATTCGCGCGCATCAATTTATGTCTGTTTCCTTTGCACGATCAAAAAACCTGTGCGCATAGTTCCGCCATGGCGCGGGACCGGGCTTTCCCCGACAGAAAACCGCAAAAGTGAACGAGGCTGGTCCTTTGAGCGCACCGGAGACAATCAAACTCAAAGCCCAAGACCAGCGGTTCATCGTCAGTCTCGCCCAAAGGGGCGGTCCTCGACTTGTGTTCTGGGGACCGCGCGACGCATTCGTGGATACGCCGCGCTGCGACGCCGAAACGCTTCCTGCTAGTCCGGATATCAGAACAACGGATCAGCTTTTCCCATTGCTGGGCGAAGGCTTTTTCGGCGAGCCGGCGTTGCTGGCGAGCGGCAAGAAAGGAGATGTCTTTCGGTTGACGTTGGACGCCGTGGAGGCAGCCGACAGTCGGGCAACGCTAACCTACAGCGATCCTTTCACAGAAATTTCCCTGACGCTCTCATTCACGCTGGATAAGAGCGGCCTGTTGACCGCCCGCGCGTCGGTCGCCAATTGCAGTGACACGCCGATTCATCTGCAACGGATGAACGCCTTGACGTTGCCCTTGCCGCGTTGGGCGAACATTGTTGACCTTACTTATGGCGCGTGGAGCAGCGAAGGCCATGCGGCGCGCATTCCCCTTGTCGCCGGCAAGATTGAACGCACGGGCCGGTCCGGGCGTCCGGGTTTTGACGGCGGGCCGCATTTGCTGTTGACCGAAGAAGGCGCCACTGAAGTTTCAGGATGCGCCATCGGACTTGCCCTCGCCTATAGCGGAAATTTTACGCTTGCCGCCGAACGTTTCGGCGATGGCGAAGCGCAGGCCTTTGCTGCGGAATGGCTGCATCCCGGTGAAGTCATACTAGCGCCGGGAGAAAACTATCAAACGCCGCCTGCGCTCGCAGGTCTTTCTACCTGCGGGCTTCGCGGACTTTCCGCACAATTTCATGATTACGCCCGGAAGACCACGCCAAAGACATGCGCCCATCGGCCGGTACAGCTCAATAGTTGGGAAGCGGCGTATTTCAGTGCCGATGAAGCGACCGCCATGCGTCTTGCCGACGAGGCGGCGGCGATTGGCGCCGAGCGTTTTGTTCTGGATGATGGCTGGTTCAAGAACCGAAACAATGATCGCGCCGGCTTGGGCGACTGGACGCCCGATCCCGAGACATTCCCAAACGGCCTTAAACCGCTGGTTGATCATGTTGAGGCGCTTGGTCTTGAATTCGGTCTTTGGGTCGAACCGGAGATGATCAATGAAGACAGCGATCTTTTCCAGGCGCATCCGGACTGGATATTATCCGTTGACGGAACGCCGGGGCCGACGGCGCGCAATCAACTGGTCCTTGATCTTTCCCGCGGTGACGTTCAGGAGCATCTCTTCTCGACGCTTCAGCAATTGCTGACGGAAACCAAAATCTCCTATCTCAAATGGGACTGCAATCGAGACCTCTTCCCTGCGGCCAAACTTGAAGGCCCAGCTGCGCACAGGCAAATTCAAGGACTTTATCAATTGCTTGACCGCATTCGCGAAGCCTTTCCTATGGTGTCGATCGAATCCTGCGCCAGCGGCGGCGGCCGAGTCGATTTCGGCGCGCTCCGTTACGCCGATCGCTTCTGGGCAAGCGACGCCACAGACGCGCTTGAGCGCATTCGCATCATGCGCCGAGCGAGCCTCTTTTATCCACCGGATATGCTGGGCGCCCATGTGGGGTCAAGTCCAAATCACTGGACGGGGCGGCAATGGCCAATGGCGTTTCGTTGTCTTGTCGCTTTGTTCGGTCATTTCGGCGTCGAGCTTGATCCTGCCACACTCAGCGCCGATGAGAAAGAAACGCTTAAACGCGCTATCGTTCTTTATAAGGAATATCGTGCGCTTTTAACGGAAGGCAGCCTATTGCGGTTCGATGTGGATGATAAAGGCGTCGATGCGCAGGCGGTGATGGCGCCCGATCATTCTTCCGCCCTGCTCCGTGTGTTGCGCCTTGAAGAACCGGATCGCCCGACGCGGGCGCCGTTGCGTCTTGCCGGCCTGCCCAAAGGAAAACGCTGGCGCATCCGCGCGCTCGCTATTGAAGGCGTTGCAACGCAAAACCCAACAGGCGAGTTTTCCAGCGACGCCCTTGCCTTTCAAGGTCTTGATGTCAATCCTCCGCATACCGCATCGGGCGCCCTTTACCTGATGGAAGCGATTACATGAACCAAAACCCTTTTCTTGGCGTTTGCTACTATCCGGAGCATTGGCCCGAAGACCAATGGGCCGGTGACGCGGCAGACATGGCGTCGCTAGGGCTCAAACAGGTCCGCATTGGGGAATTTGCCTGGAGCCGCATTGAGCCCGAGCCGGGCAAGTTCGATTGGGCGTGGCTTGACCGCGCCATTCATACGCTGGGCGATGCGGAACTGCACGTCATGCTCGGCACACCCACCGCAACGCCGCCGAAATGGCTCATCGATGCGCATCCGGATATTCTCGCTTGGGACCGCGAGGGGCGCCCACGGAAATTCGGATCGCGACGTCATTACTGCTTTTCGTCCGAGACTTACAGGCGTGAGGCAGCGCGTATCGTTGAGGCCGTCGCGGCGCGTTATGGAAATCATGAAGCGATCACCGCGTGGCAGACCGACAATGAATATGGCTGCCACGATACGGTGCGGAGTTATTCGCCTGAAGCAGCGCGCGCATTCCGAACATGGCTCGAACAAAAATATGGCGCTGTCGACAATCTCAACCAGGCCTGGGGAACAGTGTTCTGGAGCCAGGAATATTGCAGCTTCGAACAAGTCGACTTACCGAACTTAACAGTCACCGAGCCGAATCCGTCTCATGTACTAGATTTTTACCGCTTCTCGTCAGATCAGGTCATCAGCTTTAATCGTCTGCAAACGGACATAATTCGAAAGCACTCACCGGACCGAGACATTGTTCATAATTTCATGGGCTTCTTTTTTGACTTCGATCACTTCGCGGTTTCGCAAGACCTCGATTGCGTCGGGTGGGACAGCTACCCCATTGGTTTTCTAGATGTCGGGCCTTTTCCCGCTGAGGACAAAGCGCGCTATATGCGGCAGGGCTTTCCTGACATTGCAGCGTTTCATCACGATCTTTATCGCACTTGCGGCCGCGGGCGCTGGCACGTGCTTGAGCAGCAACCGGGCGCCGTCAACTGGGCGCCGAACAATCCGGCGCCCCTTTCGGGCATGGTGCGCCTTTGGT
Organism: Hyphococcus sp.; assembly: GCA_028285645.1. Classification (GTDB taxonomy): domain Bacteria; phylum Pseudomonadota; class Alphaproteobacteria; order Caulobacterales; family Parvularculaceae; genus Hyphococcus. The sequence goes on along the minus strand of JANQOV010000054.1, from coordinate 21,322 downwards.
CCCTTGAAGCCGTCGCCCATGGCGCGGAAGCGGTCAATTATTTCCGCTGGCGTCAAGCGCCCTTTGCCCAGGAGCAAATGCATGCGGGGTTAAAACGCCCGGACGGCGCGAATGCCCCGGCTTACGCTGAAGCACAACAAACATCGACTGAATTGCCGAAGCTGGAATTCATCGACAAAGACAAAGCTGCCAAAGTCGGACTTGTCTTCAGCTATGACGCCCATTGGCTGTTTGAAGCGCAGCAGCAAGCAAGCGGCTGGCATTATCCCGCAATCGTTTTTGAATGGTATGCAACCCTGCGTCGGACTGGGCTGAATATCGATATCCTATCGCCGGATGCAGCGTTCGATGACTATACAGTGCTGCTCGTCCCCTCTTTACCTGTTCTCGACGACGCTCTGGTGGACAAGTTCGCAAAGACAAAAGCACAAGTGTTGTTCGGCCCGCGTACGGGCTCGAAAACGCCCACGCTGACGATCCCCGAAGAGCTTGCCCCAGGGCCGCTGCAGTCCGCGCTACCGCTTAAGGTAACGCGCTCGGAGAGCTTTCCCGATTTTTATCGCGTCAATGGAACTTTTGCAGGCGCTGAAGTTCAGGGGCGCGCCTGGCTTGATCACGTAGAGACCGAACTTGAGCCATTAGCAATAAGCGACGAAGGCGGTCTCCTCTACAATAAGGACAATCTCTATTACCTTACGACCCTGCCCGAGGCGCCGTTCTTGGGCGCGGTCACCGGCATGTTGGCGCAAAACGCGGGCGTAGATCTCACCCTCCTGCCTCCAGACCTTCGCTTGCGCGAATGCGGCGGCCTTTCATTCCTCTTTAATTATGGACCGGAGCCTGTCACCGCGCCGGAAGACATTATCCCTAAAGACGCTGCCCTCATTCTTGGTGACCGCGACATGCCGCCCGCTGGCGTTTGCGTCTGGAAAAAACAACAATAACAAGATTCCGGGAGCCTCAATGAACAGTGACATCATTCAGATCGGCGTTTTCGCCGCCATTACGATTGCCATCGGCCTTGCAACCTATCTTAAATGCCGCGGCCCCCGCGACCATTCAAAGGATGCAAACAAAGACTACTTCCTCGCCGGCGGCACGCTGAGCTGGTTTTATATCGCTGGCTCGATCACGCTTACCAATCTTTCCACCGATCAACTTGTCGGCATGAACGGCAACCAGATGTTGTTGCTTGCCTGGTGGGAGTTCGCCGCCGTCGCAGGGCTTGTCCTTTTGGCGTATGTTTTTGTGCCGCTCTATTACAAATATCAGTGTACGACGACAACGGAGCTTTTGGAAAAGAAACTCGGCGGCAAGGGATTGCGTGCGCTCATCTCCTGCCTCTTTCTCCTCGGCGGCTTGTTCATTTATTTGCCCATCATGCTTTACACGGGCTCACTATTCATGAAATCGATGTTCAATGTTGATGCGCCGATCATCCTCATTGCAATCGGCTTTGCGGTTATCGGCGCCGCCTATGCGATCTTTGGCGGCTTGCGCGCGGTCGCCGTTTCAGACACTTATAGCGGCGTCGGCTTGCTCGGCCTTGGGCTGTTGGTGGTGTTTCTTGCCTTTCGCGCCATTGATTTTGATCTTTCCGGCATTCCGCCTGAACGACTCACCATGATTGGCGCGAATGCATCGCCCATTCCCTGGCATACGCTTTTGACCGGCATGATCTTTATCCAGATTTTCTATTGGAGTTTTAATCAGACCATTACGCAACGGGCCATGGCGGCGCCGAACCTAAAAGAAGCGCAAAAAGGCATTCTTGCCGCCGCGGGCATTCGGCTCATGATCGTGCCGATGATTATCGCTGTACCGGGCGTTATCTCTTACAAGCTGTATGGCGATATTGGCGACGCAGCTTATGGCCGCCTTGTTGGCGACGTGTTGCCGGCGTGGCTTTCCGGCGCCTTTGCGGCGATGATGGCGGCTGCGGTGCTGACCAGTTTTAACAGTGCGCTCAACTCAGCAGCGGCGCTTTATGTGTGCGACATCCACGAAAAGTTCTTTCAGCCGAACGTCCATGTGCGCAAGATTGCAACGGCGATGACCATCGGTTTTGTCGGCCTCTCAATCGCGCTGGTGCCGCTCTACGCGCAGGCCGATTCCATCATCAACCTCGTGCAGCAGCTTAACGGCCTCTTATCAATGCCAATCCTGTCTGCGTTTTTTGTGGCGATCTTTTTCCGAAACGTATCGCCCTGGGCGGCAGGGATTTCCGTGATTGCAGGGACAATCGGCTACGGCCTTGTTTCTTTTTTCTTTGCGCCCTTCCACTATATACATACGATGTTCCTGACGCTCATCGCTTGCATTGGTTTGGCGCTGCTATTGAACTTGGTTATCTTCAAACGTCGCGCCGTCTTTACCCTCGCGGATTTCAAATCGTGACTCTCGACATCAAGGAACTAAAAACAAAGCAAGCGGAAACGCCGGTCTATCGCCGCCGGCATCAAAAAAAGGATGGGCGGGAAGTCTTGCTTTACGGCTATGCGCGCCCTGACCAGCGGGCGCTCGACACTGAGCTCGGCGCGCCCGAAGGAACTTCCGAATTACGCTGGCATCCCTTGCGTCAGGAATGGTCGATTTACGCCGCAGGCAGACAAAACCGAACCTATAAACCCGCAAGCGCTGAAAACCCGCTGGCGCCGTCGAAGGCCGGCGCGCAGCCGACTGAGATCCCCTTCGAAACTTTCGAACTTGCGGTTTTTGAAAACCGGTTTCCGTCGCTCACGCAAGACGCCAAGCCGCCGCAAGATGGCCCGGCTGGCGTTGAAAAACGCCCAGCGAAAGGACGATGTGAAGTTGTTGTCTATTCTCCGGAGGAGAGCGGCAGTCTTGCAAGTTTAAGCGCCGAACGCCGCGAATTGCTGATCCACGCCTGGATCGATCGCTACGCCGCCTTGTTCGACATGGGGGTAGACACGGTCTTACCGTTTGAAAATCGCGGTGAAGAAGTCGGCGTCACGCTGCATCATCCCCATGGTCAGATTTATGGGTTTGCTGATACGCCGCCAGTGCAGGCGACTGCTGTTCGCGCCTTCAATGAAGGCTATGATCTTGCTGCGGCGCTGCGTGAGTGGCGGATGGGCTATGAGGTCGCGTCGAGTGAAACCTTGCTTGCCTTTGCGCCGCCCTTCGCCCGCTTTCCATTCGAAATCTGGCTCGCGCCATTTCAAAAGCGGCGCGGCCCATGGGAGTTTACGAAGGAAGAACTACAGTCTTTCGCCGCATTGCTGGGCGATGTCACGCGCCGATATGACGCTTACTTCAAGCGGCCCTGTCCTTATATGCTGAGCCTTCACGCGGCGCCGAAAAGCGCCGGCGCATCATTTCACTTCACAGCGCAATTTTACCCGCTTCTGCGTGCGGCGGACAAACTCAAATACCTTGCCGCCGTAGAACAATCTACAGGCATGTTCACCGTCGATGTGATGCCGGAGTTCGCCGCAGCGGAACTGCGTCCGCTATGACGATAGGCGCATTGTTCGAACAAGTTTTTGAAACAGCGCCCGCAGCGACAGCCGATGCCCCAGGACGCGTCAACCTCATCGGTGAGCATACGGACTATAATGGCGGCGACGTTCTGCCATTGGCCCTGCCGCTGGTCACCGAGGTTGCCATTGGCCCTTCCCCAAAGGATTCGGACGAGGTTTACTCCGCACGATTTGATGAAACTGCACAAATGGCGACAGATGCGAGTGCGCGCAGTCATTGGGCCGACTATGCTTCCGGCGCATTGCAGGCGGCGCGGCGCGTGGGCTGGCTTCAAGGCCCTGCGCGTCTTGCGGTGCGCAGCGATGTTCCCGATGGCGCGGGGCTTTCTTCCTCAGCAGCGATCATCGTCGCGATCTTGAAAGCGGCGGCAAGGCACGCTGGCGCTGCGCCTTCAATCACTGGCTTGGCGCGCCTCGCACAAGCTGTGGAACATGACCATATTGGCGTGCCATGCGGGATTATGGATCAGATGGCGGTCGCTGCTGGCGAAAAGCAGCATGCCATGCGGTTGAATACCCTCCACCTCTGCTTTGACATGATACCGGTTCCGTCAACCTGGCGGCTCGCCGTTGTACATTCAGGCGTCACCCGCAAGCTCGACGATGGACGCTATGCCGAGCGGCGAAAGGAATGCGAGGAAGCGGCTTCAATGCTTGGTGCTGATCATCTTTGCCTCATGACCGAAACGCAACGTCGCGCCGCGCACAACTTGCCCGAACCGCTCGCAAAGCGCGCCGCCCATGTCTGTGACGATCACGCCCGCGTCGCCGCAGCGGCAAAGGCGCTCATCGGCAATGACATCAAAGCTTTCGGCGCCGTCCTCAATGAGGGCCACGCCTCCCTTCGCGACAATTTTGAGGTCTCAACGCCGGAAATTGACAGACTCGTCGCTATCGCGCGAGACGAAGGCGCTGTCGGCGCCCGTCTTACCGGCGGCGGCTTTGGCGGTTGCATCGTCGCCTGCATTGCAAACGAAGAATTTGACGGCTGGTTTGGTCGCATTTCGCGCCGATATGAAAAGGCAAAACTTTTGTGTTGAAACGCACATCGACAGTTTGCGGCCAGCGGGCTAAGTCAAGTTGATCCACAGACAAGGGTTTTGATCGCAATGGCCGTTCCCGCCCGCATCATCTGCCTGACGGAAGAAACTGTTGAAACGCTTTACCTCATGGGTGAAGAGGACCGCATTGTCGGCGTCTCCGGTTTTGTGGTGCGCCCGCCGGAAGCAAGGCGCAAGCCAAAGGTCTCAACGTTTACGGATGCGAAGACCGACGAGATCGTTGCGTTAAAGCCTGACCTTGTGTTCACCTTTTCGGACATACAGGCTGACATCACCGCAAATCTGATGCGCGAGGGCCTTGAGGTGCACGCCTTCAATCATCGCACCGTTGAAGGCATTTTCGACATGATCCGCACCGTCGGCGCACTCATCGGCGAACCGGAAACAGCGCAAAAATTATCGGCGACGCTGCAAAGCCATATTGATGACGCGTGGGAAAAAGCAAAGAGCTTAACGCGCCGCCCCCGCATATATTTCGAAGAATGGGACGAGCCGATGATCTCGGCCATCGGCTGGGTGTCAGAACTCATTGAGATCGCCGGCGGCGAAAACGTGTTCGCGGACCGCGCCTTTGAGCAAGCAGCAAAGGACCGCTTCGTGACCGCCGAGGAAATCATCGCCGCCGCGCCTGACATCATCATCGGCTCCTGGTGCGGAAAGGGCTTTAAGAAAGATCAGGTGACGGCGCGCCCGGGCTTTGATTCAATTCCCGCCGTCAAAAACGGTCAACTCCACGAAATCAAATCCGCCATCATTTTGCAGCCGGGCCCCGCGGCGCTGACGGATGGGCTCAAGGAGGTGGCTGGTATAGTTGGGGATTGCAATGACTAAAGGCATAGAGGCAACAACAGGAGGCACTTCCCCATGAGCAAAAAGGTCCTGATGGTCGGATGGCATCCGGATGCGGTGAATTACGAAAAGTGGCCGGCTTTAACGCCCGAAAAGCTCGAAGCTTCATTGCGTGCGGATGAGAAGAAACTCAATGACTTAGGTTTCAATGCAAGCCTAGGGTTCATTCACAGTAGCGAGTCTGCAGCAAATGACGTTGAAACACTGCTTTCCAACGCGACTTTTGACGTCGTGCTCATCGGCGCCGGCGTACGCAAGGATGATGATCATTTTCTTGTTTTCGAGCGGCTTGTGAATGTCGTTCACGAACACGCGCCAGAAGCGCGGATCGCCTTTAACACTGGCCCAACCGACTCTGACGCCGCTGTTTTGAGGTGGACTTGAAGTCTTGCAGCGCTGCCGTTCTCACCCTCCCCGGAACGAGCGCATGTGAAACTCCGCCTGCTCAGGCGTATACTGATAGGTCGCGCCCACGGGGCAGGCGCGGCGGGCGCGGCAGCCGTCTGATACGCAATCGGCGCCCTCAGGTCTTCTGATATGCGTTGCACAAGCGGGAACGTTATAGGCGCCGGTTCCGTCAAACGCATTGACGGGACACGCGGCAAGACAAGGCTTTTCTTCGCAACTGTCGCAAGGCTTTGGGCGTTCATCGGGCGGCGGCAGATCAAGTTTTTCCTGAAACGCCAGCGCCCCGCGCCAGGCGTGCCACAACCCAAAATCCGGATGGATCATCATACCCATGGCCGACGGGCGGACAGGTTCCGCCTTTTGCGCCCAACGAATGAACGGCATTGGCGGCGCTGTGAACGGAAAATAGGCACGCGCACTTAAGTCCTTCGCCAGCCCGTTGATGACCTTGTACGACCAGCGGTCGAGGGGATGCGGGCGGCCGTCTTTGTATTCCGGCGAAGCGGTAAAAGTCGGCCAGTTCACAGCTCCCACAAAACCGAGCATCACGAGGGTTCCCGCCGCCTCGTCCGCCGGCATGTCATCCGTATCGGGATGAAAAGCGCCGCGATATGAGAGGCCCGCGGCCTCCACGGTTGCTCGAACCTGCGCGAGCGTCACATATTCCGCCGATATTGGCCGCCCACTTCAAACAGCGTGTCGGTGATCTGGCCAAGCGAACAATAGCGCACCGCCTCCATCAACACGGCAAAGACGTTTTCGTTGCGAACCACGGCGTCGCGCAGACGGTTACGAACTTCTTCGGATTTTTCGAGATCGCGGTCCTGAAACTCGCGAAGGCGTTTGATCTGACTGTCCTTCTCATCCGTTGTTGAGCGTTGCAGTTCAGGCTCCAGGACTTCCTGTCCCTCAGGATTGATGAAGGTGTTGACGCCAATGATCGGCAGCGAGCCGTCATGTTTCTTATGCTCGTAATAAAGGCTTTCTTCCTGGATTTTGCCGCGCTGGTAGCCCGTTTCCATAGCGCCGAGGACGCCACCGCGATCGGCGATACGCTCGAACTCTTTCAGCACAGCCTCTTCGACGAGGTCAGTCAGTTCGTCGATGATAAAGGCGCCCTGGTTGGGGTTCTCATTTTGCGCTAACCCCCACTCCTTGTTGATGATCATCTGGATCGCCATAGCGCGGCGCACGGAATGTTCCGTTGGCGTTGTATAGGCTTCATCAAAGGCGTTGGTGTGCAACGAGTTGCAATTATCATAGACGGCAATCAGCGCCTGCAACGTGGTGCGGATGTCGTTGAAGTCCATTTCCTGGGCATGCAGCGAACGGCCCGATGTCTGCACATGATATTTCAGTTTTTGCGAGCGTTCATTAGCGCCGTATTTGTCGCGCATGGCGATCGCCCAGATGCGCCGCGCCACCCGGCCGAGCACGGAATATTCAGGGTCCATGCCGTTCGAGAAGAAGTAAGAAAGGTTGGGCGCAAAGTCGTCAATCTTCATGCCGCGCGCGAGATAAGACTCAACAAAAGTGAAGCCGTTCGAGAGCGTAAAGGCGAGTTGCGAAATCGGGTTCGCGCCGGCTTCGGCAATGTGATAGCCGGAGATCGAAACCGAATAGAAATTCCGAACCCGGTTCTCGACAAAATACTCCTGAATGTCGCCCATGACTTTGAGCGAAAATTCCGTTGAGAAGATGCAAGTGTTCTGTCCCTGGTCTTCCTTCAGAATATCGGCCTGCACCGTGCCGCGCACGGTTTCGAGCGCCCAGGCGCGGATCTTGTTGGCTTCGTCTTCGGTCGGCTTGCGGCCGTTTTCCTGTTCGAACTTGTCGAGTTGCTGGTCGATCGCGGTGTTGAGGAACATGGCAAGGATCGTCGGCGCAGGGCCGTTGATGGTCATCGATACCGATGTCGTTGGCGAGCAAAGATCAAACCCGTCAAACAACACTTTCATGTCGTCGAGCGTCGCAACGGAAACGCCGGAGTTCCCAACCTTGCCATAAATGTCAGGGCGTTCGTTGGGGTCGAACCCATAAAGCGTCACGGAATCAAACGCCGTCGAAAGGCGCTTGGCGTCAGAGTCTTTCGACAGATATTTAAAGCGCTTGTTGGTGAGGAAAGGATCGCCTTCGCCGGCGAACATGCGCGTCGGGTCTTCACCCTCGCGTTTGAAGGCAAAAACGCCCGCCGTATAGGGGAAGGAACCCGGCAAGTTCTCGCGCAACATCCAGTTCAAGAGCTCGCCGTGATCTTCGTACCGCGGCAACACGACTTTGCGGATTTCCGTGCCAGACAGCGTTGTGCGCGTCAGCTTGGTGCGGATTTCCTTGTCGCGGATTTTAACGACATATTCGTCACCCGAATAGCTTTCTTTCACTTTCGGCCAGTTTTCGAGCAAGTTGCGTGCGCGCGTATCGAGCCGTTCTTCGCGTTCGGTGATCAGCTTGTCGAGCGCCTTGCCCTCGCCGCCCGATTGCTCAAGCATGTCCTTCGAACGATTGAGTTGCTGAATTTCACGCGCAAGTGAGGATTGCTGTCGCGCGCGCTGATGATAATTGCGCACGTCGTTTGCAATCTCGGCGAGATATCGCTGGCGCGACGGCGGCACAATGGCCTCCCGGGCTGACGGCATGCGCTTTTCGTTTTTCTCAAAGCGCGTATCAGGCAGCGCAAACCCCTTTTTGCCGATTTTTTCGCGCAAGCCCATATAGAGCCCGGTAACGCCGTCATCCTGATAGCGCGCGGCAATAGCGCCATAGACAGGCATTTCCTCGACAGGTTTTGTGAACTCTTCGCGGTTGCGCTGCACTTGTTTGCGCACATCGCGGAGCGCGTCTTCAGCGCCTTTGCGGTCGAACTTGTTAATCGCAACTACGTCGGCAAAATCGAGCATATCGATTTTTTCAAGCTGCGAGGCGGCGCCGAATTCAGGCGTCATCACGTAAAGGGAAACGTCTGAAAGATCAGCGATGGCGGCGTTGCCCTGCCCGATGCCGGGCGTTTCAACGATGATGAGATCAAAGCCAGCAGCGCGGCAGGCGTTGACGGCCTGGAACACAAAGGCTGGTACTTCTGAATCAGAATCGCGCGTTGCAATGGAGCGGAAGAAGATTTGCGGCGCATTGATCGAATTCATCCGGATGCGGTCGCCGAGAAGCGCGCCGCCAGACTTTCGCCGCGAAGGATCGATCGCCAGGACAGCGATTTTAAAGTCGCTCGAATCCATGCGGAAGCGCGTAATCAATTCGTCGCTCAAAGACGACTTGCCGGAACCGCCTGTGCCGGTGATGCCGAGAATAGGCGCGCGCGTTTTTTCGGTAGCCGCCTTTTCGATTGCGTCCAGCGTGTCGCCACTCACGACGCCTTGCTCAAGTTGCGTCAGAAGTCTTGCAAGTCCGCTCCAACCGCCGGCGCCCAAGTTTGAAACATCTGGCGCGTTTAACGCCGCCGTGTCAAAATCAGCGCGGGCGATCATGTCCTGGATCATGCCGGTGAGGCCCATCTTCTGACCATCAGCGGGCGAATAAATGCGCTCAACGCCGTAAGCGTGGAGGTTCTTGATTTCATTATCGACAATGACGCCGCCGCCCCCGCCAAAGACTTTAATGTGGTCCGCGCCCCGTTCGCGCAGGAGATCGACCATATATTTGAAATATTCCATGTGACCGCCCTGATAGGAACTGACGGCAATCCCTTGCACGTCCTCCTGAATGGCGGCGTCAACGATCTCGGCTACCGAACGGTTGTGGCCCAAGTGAATGACCTCAACGCCTTCAGATTGCAGAATGCGGCGCATGATGTTGATCGCAGCGTCATGGCCATCGAACAAGCTTGTCGCCGTTACGAACCGGACCTTGTTCTGGCGCGCGCGCTTTTCGCCGCCTGTTGCGTCACCCTTCGGCTTTTCAGCAAGTTTTACGTCATCGGGCATGGGGGTCTCCTGATATCAGGGGTATAAGGATTAAAACGCCTCGTTAGCCAGCGCCATGATAGTATCGCCGCCGGCGGTTATCTCAGCTTCATAGCTTTGGGCGCGCGGCAAAATGCGTCCGCCATAAAACTTAGCCGTGGTAATCTTCGACTGCAGGAAACTGGGATCGCCAACGCCGGCTGACAAATCTTCGTTGGCGGCGAGCGCTGCTTTCGCCATCAGCCAGCCGCCCGCAACCGTCCCCCATAAACGAAGATAGGGCATGGCGCCTGCAGCAGCGTCGCGAATATCGTTCTTGCTTGCATCAAGCAGCCAGTCGGTGGCGGTTTCAAGCGAAGCGAGACCCTTCGAGAAAGGACCCCGCAGCGCGCTCAGTTCTTCACCAGCATCGGCGAGCGCGCCATCAAGATCACGCATCTCGGCGATCATCGCTTTTGCTTCGGCGCCGCCATCGCGGGCGAGCTTTCGGCCGATAAGGTCCATGGCCTGAATGCCGTTGGAGCCTTCGTAAATCTCCGCAATTTTTGCGTCGCGCATGTGCTGCGCAGCGCCGGTTTCTTCGATGAAGCCCATGCCGCCATGGACTTGCACGCCGTTCCAGGCCGCTTCCGAGCCGACTTCCGATCCCCAGCCTTTGACAACGGGAATAAGCAGATCAACGCGTGACTGCGCTTTTTTTCCAGCCGCTTCGTCAGGATGCCGTAACGCCACGTCTAGCTTGCCTGCTGTGTAATATGCAAGCGCACGGGACGCCTCGGCTAACGCGCGCATCGTCATCAGCATACGGCGCACATCAGGGTGACGGATGATGGCGACGGAGTCAGGGCTTTCCCCTGCAATATCTTTGCCCTGAACGCGCTCGCGGGCGAATGTCGCTGCTTTCTGATAAGCGCGCTCTGCAATGGCGACGCCTTCTAGCCCCACTGAAAGGCGGGCGTTGTTCATCATGGTGAACATATAAGCGAGGCCCTTGTTCTCCTCACCAACCAGGTAACCGATGGCGCCCTCGCTTTCGCCAAAGGACATAACCGCCGTCGGACTTGCGTGAATGCCCATTTTTTCTTCCAACGACACGCAGCGCACATCGTTGCGGGGGCCGAGCGATCCGTCGTCATTCACCATGAACTTCGGCACGATGAACAAAGAAATGCCTTTCACCCCTTGTGGCGCGTCAGGCGTACGGGCGAGCACCATGTGGATCATGTTGTCGGTCATCTCATGATCGCCATAGGTGATAAAAATCTTTTGACCGGAAAGGCGGTAATGGTCACCCTCCTTCACAGCCTTCGAGCGCACCTGCGCGAGATCGGACCCGGCCTGCGGTTCCGTTAGCTGCATGGTGCCCGTCCATTCGCCGGAGACCATCTTGGGAAGGAATGTTTCTTTTTGTGTCTGCGAACCGTAGCGCGAGATGGCTTCAACAGCGGCCTGCGTCAGCATCGGGCAAAGCGCAAAGGCCATGTTTGACGAATGCCAAAGATCGAAAAGGCCCGTGGCGATCAACCAGGGCAATCCCTGCCCGCCGAAGTCCGGATCGAATGGAACAGCGTTCCAGCCGCCTTCGACAAACTGGCCATAGGCTTCTTTCCAGCCATCGGGCGTTCGAACAGAACCGTTCTCAAGATGAGAGCCTTGGATATCGCCAACCCGATAGAGCGGCGCCAATACGCCTGATGCGAGCTTGCCGCCTTCCTCGAAGATCGCCTGAAGCAACTCTTCATTGAGGTCTTCGCCGCCGGGAAGCTGGGCAATGTCGCCAAAGCCGGCGAGCCGGGTCGCGACAAACTGCATATCGGCGAGCGGGGCAACATAATCGGTCATGCAATCACCACCATTTTAACTGGCGCTAAGCGCAACATTTTGGGCTCGTATTGGGTTTGAACCATCGAAACTCAAACGGCGCGCCCAACTTACTTCTGGCGCTCTTTTTTTGCTGAATTGATGATTTCTCGACTTTCAGACGGGATTTGTCAAATGCATAATTTGCGGATATTATGCATATTTTGCATGGATTATGAACGCCGCCAAATTGAAGCACCTTGTCACCGTCGATCGCCTCGGCTCCATCAGCGCGGCGGCGAAGTCGCTCAACCTCACGCAGTCGACGGTGAGCCGCAGTGTCGCGGATATCGAGCAGGAAATCGGTTTTGCGGTTTTTGAGCGCCGCGCCCGTGATGTGGTCGCCACGGAACGGGGGCGGCCCTTCGTCAACCGCGCCGCCAGGATCATTTCAGACCTCGATCAACTGTCAGCGGACGCAAAGCAGTCGCGGGAGATCGGCGACACGCTAATCCGCGTCGGCGTCAGCCCGCCCTCGATGCAGGGCCTCGTCAACAACGCCATCAAACAACTTGTCTTCAGACACGCGGACTTCCGCATTCACCTTCAAGCCGTATTGGCGGATGGCGGCGCAAGGGCGTTGCGCCGCGGCGATATCGGTGTGCTAGTGGCGCCGGAAAATGTGATCAAGGGCGATGGGGCGTTTTCCTTTGAACGGCTCGGTGACTTGAAGACCCAGCTCTTTACCCGCAAACGCCATCCGCTTTCGCTCAAAAAAACCGTGCGCAAATCTGAGATCACCGACTATCCGGTCGTCGCGCCTGACAGAATGAGCTGGCACACAGACCAGCTGCGCACGCTTTATACGTCTTTCGGCGGCGACAGCGCCCGGCGCATGCACATTGTCGAATATTTTCCCTTAGTGGCCGACATCGTCGCCGGCAGCGACGCCATCGGCGTCATCAGCGAAGAATACTCAGCATCGAAAACATTCATGCGCCGCTTTTCGCTTTTGAAGATCGACTTCTTCAAGCCCCTGACCATTGGCTTTGCGGTGCAAAAGCGTTGGCTGCCAACCCCCGCGGTGCGCGCCTTTTCCAATTGCCTGAAAGAGTTTCCGCCGGGCGTTTGATCTGTCCTTGCGTTATTGACGCCCCGCCATTGCCGCAGCGGCGCCGTAAAACGCCGCTCCGTCTTTGACAATCAGCTTTACCGGAACCGCATCGACATAATCTTTCATGCGGCCTTTATCGGTGAAGCGCTCGCAATAGGCGCTCTTCAAAAAGATGTCGCGAATTTTCGGCAAGATGCCGCCGCCAAGAACAACGCCGCCGCGCGCGCCCGTCGACAATAACGCATCGCCGGAAACGCAGCCAAGGATCGCGCAGAACATATCGACGGCCTTTGTTGCAATCGGATAGGTTCCGTCGATCGCCGCCGCCGTGATCTCATTTGCCTGCAAGGAGACGCGCTGCGCCCCTTCGATGGCGCAAAGGGCGCGATGAATGTTGACAAGACCGTGCCCGGACAACAATCGCTCGACGGAAACGTAGGAATGTTCGCGGGCGGTAAATTTTAGCAGTTCAATTTCTTCATCAGTGTGCGGTGCAAAGGAAACATGACCGCCCTCTGTCGCAATGATCTTGGAGCCCGACGACGTTGGAATGATCAGCGCCTGACCAAGACCGGTGCCCGGGCCGATGACAAGCCGCGGCGCGCCTTCAAGTGGTGCACCGGCTTTCACTTCAACAAACGCGTCTTCCGGCAAATGTTCGACGCCCGCCGCGAGCGCGTAAAAATCATTCACGATCAAAAAGGCGCTGAGCTTGAGCGGCCCCTTGATATCGGCAGCGCGCAAGGTCCAGTGGGAGTTGGTAAAGTCAACTTCACCGTTGATGATCGGTCCCGCCGCTGCAAAACACCCGCGCGTTGGTTTTTCGGCGACGGACTCAAGATAAGCGTCGGCGGCGTCGCGGATCGTTTCAAAGTCTTCGGCGCGAAAGGTCTGCGCATCGCGGATGGTAATCCGCCCGCCCGCCATTTCCGCCAAGGCAAAGCGCGCATTGGTGCCGCCAATATCCGCAACGAGGATTGGATCAGCCATTGCCTTCACCGAAATGTCCTTCAAGGGCGAATGTCATCGCGCGCTCTTCTGACAGCGCGCTAAACTCATTCGTCTTCATCGACATCATAACGCTCTCTATAAGCATCTGAAAGGGCTGATACTGAGCATCCAATGCTTCTGCGCCGTAATCGAAGCAAAGGCAATGCGCGCTGGAATTTGGAAGAGTCGCCCCGGGGTCATTGAATGTTGCAGCGCCTCAGGCGAGCCAATCTGCGGACATGCGGTCAGCGCCGCCAAACACCTTCGCGTATTCAACAAGCGCACAAACGAGAATATCGAACCTCGATCAACCTTCCGGGGGCGATTACACGGATCTTGTCATCGCAAATCGAGCATGACCGGCAATTTTCGCGTTTCTTTACCTGCCTGACGTTATAGAATTTGCCGATCGAATGAATGGAGCGCCCCTGAATGAGCGTGTTTAAAACCACGCAAGCTGATCCGCACCGGAAGACGACTACGCCAGCCGCCGCCGAATGGTGGCGCGGCGCTGTTGTTTACCAAATCTATCCACGCAGTTTTCTGGATACAAATGGCGATGGCGTCGGCGATCTGAAGGGCATCGCCGCCGGTCTTGACCATGTCGCAAGCCTTGGCGTCGATGCAGTGTGGCTGTCGCCCTTTTTTACGTCGCCCATGAATGATTTTGGATATGACGTTGCGGACTATCGCGGCGTTGATCCGATATTCGGGACATTGGCTGATTTCGATGCAGTGCTTGAAAAAGCCCACTGCGTTGGCCTGAAAGTCATCATCGATCAGGTTTATTCACACACCTCTGACCAGCATAACTGGTTCAGGGAAAGCCGCCAGGACCGCGTCAATCCGAAGGCGGATTGGTTTGTCTGGGCCGACCCTAAGCCCGATGGCTCGCCGCCTAACAATTGGCAGTCGGTCTTTGCCGGCGGCGCGTGGGAATGGGACAGCCGGCGGCGGCAATATTACCTGCATAATTTTCTTCCGAGCCAGCCAGACCTTAATGTTCACAATAAAGACGTGCAAAATGCGCTGCTGGACGTAGCGAAATTCTGGCTTGATCGCGGCGTCGATGGGTTTCGCCTCGACGCCTTGAACTTTGCCATGCACGATCCCGCGCTGCGCGATAACCCGCCGGCTAAAAAAGATGGAAAGGCGCTAACCCGGCCCTTCGATTACCAAGATCATATCCACAATCAATCGCACCCGGACATTCCGAAATTCCTTGAACGGATCAGGTCGCTGACAAATCAGTATGAGAGCATATTCACCGTTGCTGAAGTTGTCGGGCCGCAACCGCTTGCAGAAATGAAGTCCTTTACCGCAAACGGCAAGCGCCTTAACTCTGCGTACAACTTTTCGTTTCTCTACGCTGACAAGCTGACCGGCGAGTTGACAAAAGAAACAGTCCGCGATTGGGGACGCACACCGAATGAAGGTTGGCCGTCTTGGGCGTTTTCTAACCACGATGCGCCGCGTCATGTTAGCCGATGGGCTGAGAAGGACAATACGAAACGCGCCGCCAAGCTCTATGCGATGCTGCTGTTGAGCCTGCGCGGAAATGCATTTCTTTATCAGGGCGAGGAACTCGGCCTTCCGCAGGCTGATGTTCCCTTTGACCGGCTGCAAGATCCCGAAGCGATTGCAAATTGGCCGCTCACTCTTGGCCGGGACGGCGCTCGAACGCCCTTCCCCTGGCATGCGTCCAAACCGAATGCCGGCTTTTCGGTCGGCGCGCCATGGTTGCCGGTTGATTCCAAGCACGCAAGCTTGGCCGTCTCCGCCCAAGAACAGGATGAGCATTCAGTGTTGCATTTCATGCGGCGCCTTATTGCAATGAGAAAAAGCTGCCCGCCCTTGCAATATGGAGACCTCAAGTTTCTTGAAGAAACAAACGGCCTTCTGGTTTTTCATCGTAAGTTTGAAGACCAAACGGCGCTGTGTGTGTTCAATCTTGAAGACGAAGCACGAGCATGGCGCCCCGCTTCTGAAGAGCCATTCACAAAGCTGTTCAGCGCCGGCCTTGAAGACAAAAACGCCGCGACGCCAGAACAATTGCCGCCGCTGTCTGGGTATATCGCTCTTGCAGGGCGCTAGCGCACAGCGAGGACGGACTTTCATTGTCTAAACAGAACAGCCTTCACGCGCCGCCGGAGTTGCGAACAAGATACTAGCGCGCGGCGCCGAACAAGCTATGGTCGAAGCCGTAGTTTTCGTGTCAGGCTTTCGATGAAAAGTATTAGCGTTTTCGTTTCGTCCCTGGTGACGGCCGCCTTGGCGTTTTCCGCCGCAGCAAACGCTTGCGACTTAGAAGACGAAGACGGTTTCGATGTCGCGCTTGTCTTAAGCGGCGGCGGCGCTCTTGCCATGACCCATGTGGGCGCGCTCGCTGTTATCGAGGAACTGGACATCCCCATCCATTGCGTAACGGGAACAAGTATGGGCGCTGTCATCGGCGGGCTTTACGCCGCCGGTTATGACGCGGCAGACCTGAAGGAATTTTTTGAGAACAGCGATTGGGCCGAAGCATTCCGCGGCGACATTGCGCGCCGTGACAAACCTTATTTGGAAAAGGAGAACGAGGACCAATACTTCTCCGACTACGTTGCTGGCGTTTCTGATGACGGGATAAAACTGCCGGGCGGCCTTCGCAGCATGAACGGCCTTAAACGCCATTTTCGTCAATGGTTGTCTCACGTGGCCATCGACACTGACTTTGATACGCTGCGGGTTCCCTATCGGGCGGCTGTCACTGATCTATCGACCGGCGATGCAGCAGCGCTTGCGAGCGGCGATCTTGTTGAGGCGATGCTTGCATCCATGGCGGTGCCCGGCGCCTTTGGCGCGCGGGAAATCAACGGCCGCACATATGTGGATGGCGGTCTTGCAGCGCAACTGCCTGTTGAAATCGCCCACGGCCTTGGGGCCGACATCATTATCGCCATTGATACGACTATCGAGCCGCCGGAAGTGGATGCTGCGCTTTCCATCACCGATATGACGCAACAACTTGTTCGGGTTGCCGTTTATAAAAACTGGAAAGAACAAGTCGCGCTCCTCAAAGAAAAAGATGCTCTTTTACGGCCCGATATCTCGCAGCTCACAGCCGCTTCTTTTGAAAAGACGGCGTTCGCTTTTCAATCCGGAAGAGAAGAAGCAAATAAGTTTCGCGCTCAGTTACTCGCGATCAAAGCGCTGGCGGCGCCGCGAAAGGAAAACCCGATTGATCCGGAAACGCCGCCAGATTTATCAGGCGACTTGATCATCGCCAACAACACGGCGCTTGACGACGATGTCATCCGCAGGCGCCTTGATTACGACCCTAAACAACCACCTGATCCGGCAACACTTGATCGAAGGCTAAGATCCCTCGCGGCGTTTGGCGGGTTTGGCGAGGTTGACCTTGGCTATCAGGATGGCTCGCCGGTGTTGTCCGTAAACGAACGGCCGCTCGGGAAAAACCTCCTGCAAGCCGGCGCGCGGGTGTCAAACACCTTTAACGGCGATTCAACCCATGCCTTGCTTGCACGCTATTCGCGTCGGCCAATCAGCCGGCGCGGCGGCGAATTCAGCGCCTCAATAGAAGCAGGCACAAATATTGGCGTTACCGCACAGCTCTACCAACCCTTTGGCGACAAGGGTCAGTATTTCGTCATTCCAGCGATCGCTTATCGCGGACAGGAAGTGCTATTCGACATTCAAGACATCAGGATCGGCGAATTCTGGCAACAAACCGGCGGCGCCCACCTACGCCTTGGCCGGGAGCTGGGCAACTGGGGCGTTATCGGGGTCGAAGGGGCTGCAATCCTTGGACGGCTAAGGGCGCAGGTCGCGATCGCGCCAGAAATCCTTGAACCGATTGATTACGCCATTGGCGGCGGCGGCGTTTTCTTCAGCGTCGACACGCTTGACCGCACCGACTGGCCAACAAAAGGTTGGCAGTTCCGCGCCGCCGGACAGCGTCTTTTTGATTTTGACGACGGCGTCCGCACGGACACCTATGATTTGTTCGCCATGAAAGCAGCGCAGGTCAAAGACTTTGGCCTATTGCTGCGCGGGCAGGCGCAATCAGTCCAGAACAAAAACAATGATCCTATTGAGTTTTTAAACCTTGGCGGCTTTCGGCGGCTGTCTGCTTTTTCAGAAAACTCATTGCCGAACACGCAATATGTCTTGGGGTCGATAGAAGTTTATCGTCGGCTGACGGCGGCTGATACAGTGTTGAGCTTTCCGATTTATGCCGGCCTTAATGTCGAATACGCAAATATCGAATTTGATTTCATCGAAGAAGGCGCAACGGGGAACTTCGCCAGCGGCGGCTTTTATCTTGGCGCGGAAACTGTCCTGGGCCCGGCCTTTTTGGGCGCCGGCTTTAGCGAAGAAGGCCAACACAGCGTCTTCTTTCATTTCGGCCGGTCCTTTTAAACGGCGCTTCGCCTTCGTTAACGCTGTCTTGAGACCGGCGGCTTTATCGTCGCCGCATATCAGATTTATCCAACGCGACGGCCAATGAACCTTGCCGATCTGAACACGCGCAGAATGCGCCGCTATGTTTTCGTCCTGGCGCGGATTGGTTTCGCCGCGGGGCTAGTGCATTTGAGTTACCAGGTCGCCAAACATTGGGGCGAGGTAACGCTTGATTTCCGGTTTTTCTGGCTGGCGGGAGAATTCTGGGCGAACGGCGTCAGCCCTTACGGTCAAGCTTTCACGGCGGCGGCGGAAGAGCGCTTCGGCATCGTTTCCGGGGGCATCTGGTATTATACGCCGAACTGGCTGCCGGTGGCGGTTCTCTATTCGCTTGTCGAACCGCTAACCGCATCGCGCATCTGGAGCTTCGTCAACGCCGGCTTGTTGCTCGGAGCAAGCGCACTCAATGTTGCGGCCTTCCGTTCGTGGGCCAAAATATCCGCCCTCCCCGACCAATCGGCGCCTGTTGCTCAACTCGCCATGTCGCTGTCGCCGCGAACCTTGTTTTTCGGTCACGCCGGGTTCATGGCTCTGGCGCAAGCAACAGGCAACACCATCCATCTCGGGCAATCATCCCTGCTGATCTATTTCGGCGCGAGCCTTCTTGTTTACGCATACGCGCAAAAGCGTCTTGGGATCGGCGCCCTCAGCCTTGCGCTTTTGATGCTGAAACCGCAGCTCGGGCTATTTGCGGTGACAACGCTTTTCTTTTCCGACTACGGGCGGCGGGTGATTTTTCTTGCCGCGCCCTTATCGCTCGCCATGGCGCTGCCGGCGTTTGCCATATCAAGCCCGCCGGAAATGATTGCCGCCATGCTCACCGGTATTTCCCAGTACACAGAGCAAGCCTACAACTTGCCTTCGGCGATGACGGGCGTCCGCCATATTTTCTGGCAGGCAAGCGCCATTGATCCGGGAACGGCGCTTTGCCTCGGGCTCGGGCTTAGCTTGACGGCAATCATAGGAATGCGGTTGGCAACAGATGCGCGCGCGACAGACTTGTTGTTTGTCGCTTTCGCCGCTGCCTTGGTGTTTGCGCCGCTTCATGTCTATGACTTTGGGCTGGCGGGAACGCTTATGTTCGCCGCCGCTACATTACCGACCCGCGCCGCCATTCTTTGCATCTTCGCCTATGGCGTTTTCTGGCGCGCCGGCAATCTCTTACAGCCAACGCTTATCGAAACGCCGGGCTATCTTTATTATCCCGGCAGTCTTTATGCGTCGCTTGCGATGCTGATGGTTTTGCTGAGTCTTGTTGCGCGCTGGTGTTCACCGCAAAGAACCAACACTACTCAAACCCCCAGGGCGCAGGCGGCGGCGCGACCGGTTCGGTAAGATCGAACTCGGCGCGGAAGAACCTGTTCTCGCGGGAAAGTTCGTAAGCAAACATCTCATCGGTCAGCTCGATCGCCCAGACATTGGTGACGGACTGATCCAGCCCTTCGCGCTTGAACAAGTCGATTGAAAATTGGTCGACCGGAAACTCAACGCGGGTCGCCATGACCCTCCCGCTGTCGCCGCCATATTGCGTAACAGCGTCTTCCGCCCCGTCTTCATGGCGGTGATCATGTTTCAGGCGCAACCCGCTTTCCGTGCGGGTGATGACCCAGGTGCGCGAGCGGTTGTCGCCCACATGAAACGGTACGCGGATGACCTCGTCACTGCACTCGCGCACATGCATGACGAGCTGCTCGCTCGCGAAGTCCGCATCGGCTTCATCAGTGGAAACGACCGTGCCTTCATAAGCCTTGCCGCAGTGTTCGCTAAGGCGCGTCATGAAGGCGTCGGCGGGATCAGGGCCGGCGCCGCAGCCGACAAGCAGCAAAGCTGAAGCAAGAATTGCATTTTTCATGAATGGAAACCTGTTGCTACGGCAATCCCGGAAAGCTCGTTACGAACTGCACCTTGATGTCGGGAAAGCTCTCCACATACTGAATTTTAACGTCAGGGAAGCTCTCAACGAATTTCCACTGGCCGCAATCGTCAGGAAAACTCTCCACCACCTCGACCTTAATGTCCGGGAAGCTCTCGACCACCTGGGCCTTGATATCAGGGAAACTCTCGACGATCTGAACGTCGCCAAACAGCGGAAAGCCAGCATACGTGCAAGTCTCAGCGTTGATCTCTTCCGCTGCGGACTTACCGATGGTTAACAAGATGAGGGATATAAGCGCTGTGAAAAGACGGGTCATAGGAAGGTTTTAGGCGCGGGCGCAGGCGATGTCACGAAAAGCGCAAAACGCCTTAAAACTTGACAATACTGACAAAGCTTCCTAACTCCCGACCCGCAATGTTGCAGTGCAGCGCGCGCAGCCGGCCCCATAGACCAACCGGGCCCACTCGTAAGACGACGCAGCTCTAAACGCACCGCTACGCCGAGACAGCCATTGCACGCCGATGACGCATCGCTTCCAACCTCATGAAAGAGGACGGCGGAAGAGCGGGGCGTTGAAGTTCAAACACCCCGCCGATCGTTATCAACCCGGACGCGCCAGGCCAGAGAAACGCCGGCCCGCCAAGCACAAAGACAAGATCCTTCATGACATTTGCTGATCTCGGCCTTGAGCCGAAACTTCTCGAAGCCATTGCCGCTTCTGGTTACGAAACCGCAACTCCCATTCAGGAAGGCGCGATCCCGCCGGCGCTTAAGGGACAAGACGTCCTCGGCATCGCCCAGACCGGCACCGGCAAGACGGCGTCTTTCACCCTGCCGATGATCCAGCGCCTCGCCAAAGGCAGGGCCAGAGCGCGCATGCCGCGCAGTCTGGTCCTGGCGCCGACACGGGAACTTGCAGCGCAAGTCGCAGAGAATTTCGAAAAATACGGGGCCAATCACAAGCTTACCATGGCGCTATTGATCGGCGGCGTTTCCTTTGGCGATCAGGACGCAAAGCTCACCCGCGGCGTTGACGTGCTCGTCGCAACGCCAGGCCGGCTGCTTGACCATTTCGAACGCGGGCGGCTGTTGCTCACTGGCATTGAAGTGATGGTTGTCGATGAAGCGGACCGCATGCTCGATATGGGCTTTATTCCCGACATTGAGCGTATCTTTAAGCTCACGCCGATGACCCGCCAAACGCTGTTCTTCTCGGCAACCATGCCGCCGGAAATCCAGCGCCTTACCGAACAATTCCTGCATGCGCCAGTGCGCGTTGAAGTGGCGAAACCAGCAACCACAGCGGACACTATCACCCAGCGCATCGTCCGTATGCCGTCCAA
>JANQOV010000050.1 GCA_028285645.1 Hyphococcus sp. | reverse complement strand
GCGATCGGCGCATCGCCGCCGATCGGCACATTGCCGACCATGATCTGACGGCATTTCCGTCGTTCAATATCGCGCCATGGACGTACAGACATTGTCTTACTTGACCTCATTCAAAGGACGCCGCCCGCGCCCAACATTATCGCTTCAAAAAGTCCCCGTGAGCCAGCCCGGACAACTCAACCGCTCCCTGCGCCCCTTCATGGCCTGTCGCCGCCATATTTAGGGGCTTATTGCGGCCGTTGGAAGGAAAAGCTGTATTTTTGATCATAGGCGGGACGGGCTGCGCCATCAACGGTGCGGGGCTCGAACCGCCAGCGCCTGATGGCGTTAAGAGCGGCGGCGTCGAAACATCCATTTGAGCTTGTCCCCACCCGCTCTCCGGACACCCTGCCTTCGGCGCTCACCACATAGCTGACCACGACCGTTTCTACCGGCGCCGCAGCCGAGGCGCACCCCCGCGGATAGACAGGCTCAACCCGTTCGATGATCCGTGCTTCAACGACTGTTTCCTCGACTGGCGGGTTGCGCGGACCCTGAAACCCGGTCAGCGCATTGCCGCGCTCAATCTCTGCTGGCGCCGAGACGCCGTCCTCTTCGCCGAGCATTGTGACCTCTTGGGGGCGGGTCAGCTGCCAGGCGCACCAGATAATGAAGGCGGTTATGAGCGCCACCGCCCAAAGCGCCATGCGCGGCGGCTCCAGGTCTGCGCTCGGCTCCGGCGCTTCAAACTTTTCAACTTCAACTTCGGTCTCTGAGGAGTATTCCGCCTCTTCCTTGAAGCGAAGGACGATTGGGTCTGGCTCAAGCCCCAACAAGGCGGCATAGGCTTTGACGAAGCCGATGGCGTAAGGACGCGGCGGCAACGCCTTGCGATCCATGGCTTCGATCGCCAGCAAGTGCATTACCTTGATATGGGTTTTGTCAGCAGCTTCCTCGACGGACAGGCCCGCGGCTTCACGAACTGCCGTGAGCATCGCGCCCACATGAGCGAATTCGCCTACCGGCAATGTATCGGGACGACGCTTAATGCGGGCGTCATCCAGTTCGACGACTTCGGCTTGCCTTTTATTGACCGACACGCTTCACCAACCTTGGTGGTTTCGACTCAACTGAGCCAATATCATACCCTAGTCTCGCGCATTATTTAACAGCGCGCTTATCTTTCAAAAATTGATAACAGAAATTTGTTAATCTTATTTTTACTCAAAATCGACGCCGTTGCTTTGCAAAAACGCGTGAAATTCCTCGCGCAGGCTAACGCTGTCGCTTGTGAGCCGCGCATCCAGCCATTCGGCAATGTGGCTGCGGTTAAGGGAACGGACCTGCCGGCGGAAAGGACCGACAGACGTCGCCGGCAGTGAGAACTCGGTCATGCCAACGCCGATCAGCGCGGCGGCAATCAATGGATCCGCCGTTTGCTCGCCGCAATAGGACAAACGCACATTGGCGCTGATCGCCTTTTCGACGGTCATCTTGAGGAACCCGAGAAAGCCGGGATTCATGCCGTCAAACCGGCGCTGCATGCGGTCGGAATCGCGGTCGGCGGCAAAATAAAACTGCGCCAGATCGTTCCCGCCAATGGACAGGAAATCGACCTTTGGTCCGATGAGGTCCGCACGCCAGGCCGCCGCCGGCGTTTCGATCATCGCGCCGAGATAGATTTCGCTTGGCAAGGCCTTTTCCTGGCGCTCGCGCCGCTCAATTTCGCGATCAAGCAGCGCGCGCGCCTGATCGATTTCGTCCGGCAATGTCACGAGCGGAAACATGACATAGAGCGCTCGCCCTTCAGCCGCGCCGAGAAGCGCGCGCAATTGCTGACGGATCATGCCCGGCCGGTCGAGCGCCATGCGTAATCCACGCCAGCCCATGGCGGGATTGCCATCTTGGCCTTGCTCCATGTAATAGGCCGTCTTGTCGCCGCCGATATCGGCGGTGCGAAATATCACGGGCTTGCCGTCGGCGAGATCAAGCACTTCCCGGTAGAGCGCTTCCTGCGTGGCAACGCTGGGCAGCTGTGAACCGATAAGAAATTGCAATTCCGTCCGAAAAAGACCGACGCCGCTGGCGCCGGTGTCATGCAAATGCGGCATATCAAGCGCCAGCCCCGCATTCATCATGATTTTAACATCGACGCCGTCGAGAGTGCAGGGCGGCAATTCGCGTTCTTGCGTGAACGCAAAGCGGCGCTCTGACTGCAGCTTCCGTTCGGCCTTGTAACTTTCAACAACTTCCGCTGTCGGACGAATATGCAATTCGCCGGCGGCGCCATCGAGAATAAGCGTATCGCCTTCTTCGGCGCGGACCATGGCGCCTTCAACGCCTGCGACCATTGGAATGTTAAGCGCCCGCGCAACAATCGCCAGATGCGACGTTGATGAAGTTTCGCCGATGACAAGGCCTTTGAGCTTGCCGCCGTCATATTCCAAGAGCTCGGCTGGACCCATTACGCGCGTCACAAGGATGGAATCGTCAAACATGGCGCGGGACGATCCGTCTTCGTCGCCCGACAGCAACCGAAGAAGACGATGGGAAAGATCTTCAAGGTCCTGCAGCCGTTCGCGCAGATAGGGATCTCTAGCCTGCATCATGCGGGCGCGGTTTTCGCTTTGCACCTGCTCCACCGCCGCTTCAGCGGTCAGGCCGGAAAATACCGCCGTCCGCAGCCGGTCTTTCCAGCCGCGGTCATAAGCGAACAAGCGATAAGTCTCGAGAACCTCCCTTGATACGCCGGCAAGCTTGTCGTTTTCCGACAGCATTTTGTCCACCGATGCGCGCAGCGCCGTAAGGCTTTCTTCCAGCCGCTCGGCTTCAACAGCGAGATCGCTGGCGAACACTTTATGTTTCGGGGTTGGCGGCTCTAAGAAAATCGCCCTGCCAATGGCGATGCCAGGCACAACGCCGGCGCCCTTGAGCCGCTCTGGACGGTGAAGCATTTCGCCCACCGCCTCGGTTTCTTCCTGGCTGAGGAGTTCGCCGGATGCGGCAATCTCAGCCAGCAACGTCGCGACCGCTTGCGCAGCCTCTATCTCCTCATCCGTATACCGACGGGCTGATGTGTTTTGCAAAACAAGCACGCCAAGGGTTTTGCCTGACCGGATCAGCGGCACGCCGAGAAACGCGCGCAACGGATCTTCGCCGGTCTCCGGCCGGTAGGCGAAGGAAGGATGCGCCGGCGCATTTTCAGTAACCAAAGGACGGTGGTTTTGCGCAACAAGCCCGACGAGCCCCTCGCCCCAATCAAGCTTGGTTTCGTGGACCGCTTCCGCCTTCAGACCTTCCGTCGAATAAAGTTCCAGTCGGTCATCGGGGCGGCGCAAATAGATCGAACAAACATCAGCAACAATATGGCTGGCGATGACTTTCGTCAGCCGGTCGAGCCGGTCCTGCGCCGATCCTTCTTCAGCGACGACATCGTGCATGCTCCGCAGCAGGACCGTAATGCCGCGGTCGCCATGGCCGCCATGGGGCGGTCGTGTCTGTTCGATGCTCACGCGATTACGATGCTTCTTTGCCGCCGGCGGGCTTGTCCAGCTCATAAGCTTGATGCAGCGCCCGCACGGCAAGCTCTGCATATTCCGACTCAATCAACACGCTGATTTTGATTTCGGACGTCGAAATGTTTTGAATGTTGATGCCGCGGTCGGCGAGGGTTTTAAACATCACCGAGGCGACGCCCGCATGGCTCTTCATGCCAACGCCGATGACCGAGATCTTTGCGACATCGCGGTCTTCCTGCAGCGCTGAAAACCCGATGGTTTTCTGCTGCTCTTTTAACACGCTAACAGCGCGGTCGATATCCGCCTCACTCATGGTAAAGGAGATGTTTGCGTGACCTGCTTCCCGCGAGGGGCTCTGTACGATCATGTCAATATTGACGTTCGCGTCAGCGAGGACAGTGAAAATCTTTGCCGCGCGGCCAGGCTCGTCCGGGACCGCCAAAAGGCTGATCGTCGCCTCGTCCATGGCCGGCGTGACCGCGCTGACAATGTTCTGTTCCACTATGTCATCCTCATCGCAAATGAGCGTGCCAGGTCCCGGCGCGTCGGGCGGATCAAAACTCGATAGAACGCGCAGCGGCGTCTTATACGCCATCGCCAGTTCTACGGATCGCGTCTGCAGAACCTTGGCGCCGACAGACGCCATTTCGAGCATTTCCTCAAACGATATTTTCGGAATGCGCCGCGCCTGTTTCATGATGCGCGGATCGGTCGTGTAGACGCCGTCAACATCAGTATAGATGTCACAGGTGGCGGCGCCAATCGCTGCAGCCAGCGCCACGGCTGACGTATCCGAGCCGCCGCGACCCAAGGTTGCAATGCGTTGCGCCGGAGAAACCCCCTGAAACCCAGAAACCACGGCGATTTCGCCGCTGTCGATAGCTTCGCCGATGGCGTCCTCGGGAATCTCCCTGATCCGCGCTTTCCCGTGGGCCGCATCGGTCTTTAGCGGAATCTGCCAGCCCTGCCAGGAACGGGCGCGATAGCCCATTTGCTGCATGGTAAGCGCCAGGAGGCCGGAGGTGACCTGCTCGCCGGTGGCGACAATGGCGTCATATTCAAGGTCCCGGGCGTCAAGCGCCGGCGCTGGCTGGCCAATCTCCCGGCATAGCTCCACGAGCCGGTTGGTTTCGCCGGCCATCGCCGAGACCACGACAGCAACACCGCGACCTGCGTCAGCCTCGCGCTTGACGATCTGCGCAACCGCGCGAATGCGCTCGACATTCGCCACCGACGTGCCGCCGAATTTCATGACTATCCGGGTCATGGTGCTGATACTATCCTTGGAAACCTTATCGTCTTGTAAGCGCCGGCACAGCGCGTAAATGAGGCCCTAAGCTCTCCCATTCCGGGCCTGAACAGGCCTTGTCTAGTGAGAGGGACAAGGCAAGGCAAGCAAGGAAGACGAATGACCCGTTCAGCTTCTCTAAAGACATCAACCATCGATCCCGATGAGATTGAAAAGTTTTCGGCCATGGCTGAGGAATGGTGGGACCCGTTTGGCAAGTTCAAGCCCTTGCACAAGTTCAACCCCATTCGGCTCGCCTATATCCGGGACAGCATCTGCACGCATTTCGACCGCGACCGGCGATCAAAAGAACCGCTGGCTGGCCTTCGTTTGTTGGACGTCGGTTGCGGCGGCGGCCTTGTGGCGGAACCCATGCGCCGCCTTGGCGCCGAGGTGACGGCGATCGACGCGTCTGAGCGCAATATAAAGACGGCGATGGCCCATGCGGCGCCGCTCGGTCTTGATATTGACTACCGCGCAACAACGGTTGAAGCGCTCGTCGACGCGCAAGAGGCTCCGTTCGACGTCGTGCTCAACCTCGAAGTTGTCGAGCATGTGGCCGACGTTCGGGTGTTCCTTGAAGCCTCTGCAGCGCTCGTTAAGCCTAGCGGATTGATGGTGATGGCGACGATCAACCGTACCCTGAAGGCTTTTGCATTGGCAAAAGTCGGCGCTGAATATATTTTGCGCTGGCTGCCGGCGGGAACGCATGACCCGAAAAAATTCGTCACGCCCGAGGAAGCAAAATCCGCTTTGTCCGCAGCGGGCATGCAAGTGACCGCAGAAGCGGGCGTTATTTACAACCCGCTGATTGATATCTGGCGCGTCGGCGAGGACATGGACGTCAACTACATGTTGACGGCGGTGAGACAAAGCAATCGCTAAAACCCGCCGTTCACCGCGCCGCGATGCGGGCCGCGAGCCACCAGTTCATTTCCCGCAGGAAGAAAACGCCGAACAGCAAAATGATCGGCGACAAGTCGAGCCCGCCGAGGCTTGGCATGACATTGCGAATGGGCCGCAACAAAGGCTCCGTAAGACCCGTCACCGTCCGCCAGATCAAATCAACAAACTGATTGTGCCGGTTGATGACGTTAAAACCGATAAGCCACGACATGATCACCATGGCGAAGATGACAAACATATAGAGCTGTAGGACAGCATCGATTAGCGAAAAGAATGGCATCGGGATCATGGGCGCGGTTCGCTCCTGGCTCGGCCCTCAAGCATTTAGGGCGCGTCGCCCCCCTGCGCAACTGCGCGCCGAAACCGGCTTATTCCCCCGGCTCGCGCCGCAGGCAAAGCACCGGGCTTGCAATGCCGCCCACCCGGACAAAGCCGACGCCGTCTTTTTCAATGATGAAGAGCGAAACGTCGGCGGTAAAACCGCCTTGCGGATTTGACGAAAAGGCAAGGCCGTTGGCCGCCCAGCTTATCCGGCCCTGATTGTCCGTCACTTCCGCCTCGCCTTCCCAGCAGCCGGTATAGGCGCAAACGGAAATCTCGCCAGTGCGCCGGGCGGCGATCGCCATTGGCGTTGTCTCGTCGGCGGATTTCGCAGCGCAACTATCCACCGTGCACCACACCTCGATATCGTTGGAACAGCTCCATGCGTCAGGAGGAATTTCCGATGGCGAGGCGGTGAGGAAAGCTGCGGCGGCAAAAAGCATCATGGGGCGGTCTCCAACAGTCTTGAAGGTGATCCTACTCCGCACGGCTGCAAGACGCCAGCACTGCAAAAACTCCGTCGTGATCGGCAGAACCCATCTATAAGGACGGTCCGCACCCAGATCTGCAAGAAAGCCGCCCATGACCCCAGTAGAAATCACCGCCCTGTTACTTTCCAACCTTGTCATCGTGCTTGCGCTGCTGACGGCGCTTTGGTTCGTCAGTATTCGTATTAAAGACGCAAGCATCATCGACATCGCCTGGGGGCCGGCCTGCGCGGCGCCGGCGCTCTTGACCTATTTCCGCGCCGACGGCGCTGATCCGCGAGCCAGCGTCTTAACGCTCCTGGTGTCGGTTTGGG
The DNA here is from genome assembly GCA_028285645.1 of Hyphococcus sp. Taxonomy (GTDB): domain Bacteria; phylum Pseudomonadota; class Alphaproteobacteria; order Caulobacterales; family Parvularculaceae; genus Hyphococcus. The sequence continues at coordinate 19,024 of JANQOV010000050.1, read as the reverse complement.
CGCTGCGCCTCGCCGCCTATCTTGCGCAGCGCAATCTCGGTCACGGCGAAGACATCCGCTATCAGCGTATGCGCGAGGCGCAAGGCTCCGATGCTGCAATGGCGCGCTGGTCCCTGCCGCGGGTGTTCTGGCTGCAAGGGGTGATCGCCTGGTTTATCTCCCTGCCGGTGCAACTCGGACAATTCGGCGGCAATGGCGCACTCGGGCTGGTCGCATGGGCAGGCGTTGCTGTTTTTATCATCGGCCTTGCCTTCGAGGCTGTCGGTGACTGGCAGCTCAAACAGTTCAAGGCCGACCCCGCCAACAAGGGTAAGTTAATGACCAAAGGGCTTTGGGCCCTGACGCGCCATCCGAATTATTTTGGCGACGCCGCCGTCTGGACAGGGCTCACGTTGATTGCCCTGGAAGGCCCGCTTGGGTTTTGGGCCATCGCGTCGCCATTTGTGATGGCGTTGTTCCTCGTCAAAATTTCCGGTAAGGCGCTCACCGAACGATTGATGGCGAAGAAATATCCCGAATATGCAGACTATCAGGCGCGGGTGAGCGGTTTTTTTCCGATGCCGCCGAAATCGTGATGTCCCGTTGCATCCACAAGGCGCCATCAATGCTGGACTTGAACCCGTGAAGTTTTACAGTCTTGAAAACAGATAAGCCGCTTTGTCGAGCAGCAAAACCGGGAGGACGCGATGGCCGCCGATACTGCCCGCCCCGTTGAAACTAACCAAACAGAAGGCGTGCGCGAATTGCAGCGCGTATTCTCGCTGCAGAAAAGCGCTTATGCAGCGGACCCCAATCCTGCTTGCGAACAACGGATTGCGAATCTGAAAAAAATCATCCAGCTGGCGGAGGCTAACGAAGAAAAATTCGCTAGCGCCATCAGCGCCGATTTCGGCCACCGCGCAAGACAGGAAACCACCGTTGCGGAAATTCTTGTCACGGTGTCCGGAGCCAAACTCGCCATCAAGTCGTTACGCAAATGGATGCGTCCGCGCGGCGCGCCCACGCCAACGCACATGCTACCCGCCAAAAGCCGGATCGAGCCGCAGCCGCTTGGCGTCATTGGGATCATTGCGCCGTGGAACTATCCCGTGCAACTGGCGCTTGCGCCAACCGTCGCTGCGCTTGCCGCAGGTAATCGCGTGATGATCAAGCCGAGCGAATTAACCCCGCGCACCAGCGAGGCGCTTGCCGAGGCGATCGCCAGCGAATTTGACGAAGCGGAATGCGCCGTCATCACCGGCGGCGTTGAAACCGGCCAGGCCTTTACCGAAACGCCTTTCGATCATTTGTTATTTACCGGCTCAACCGCCGTTGGAATAAGAGTTGCGCAAGCAGCGGCCAAGAACTTAACGCCCGTTACGCTTGAACTTGGCGGCAAATCGCCAGTCATTATTGACAAGTCAGCAGACATCAACAAGGCGGTGCGGTCCATCGCCCACGGCAAAGCGCTTAACGCCGGCCAGACCTGCATCGCGCCTGATTATGTTCTAACGCCCCAAGGCTGCGAGAATGATGTGGCCGACGCCATCGCCGCTGCAGCTCGTGAATTGTTTCCCGAAATCGATACGACGCCGGATTATTCTTCGATCGTTTCCGACCGACATTTCGCGCGATTAAAATCCATGGTGGAAGAAGCCCGGGACGCTGGCGCCAGGATCGTCGAAGTCGGTTCGGCGAACGCGCTGCACCCCCAGCGGAAACTACCTTTAACGCTGGTGGTCAATCCGCCGGAGACAATCGCCGCCATGAAGGAGGAAATCTTCGGGCCCGTCCTGCCGATCCTGCCTGCAGGCTCCAGCGATGACGCCATCGCGAGGGTCAATGAAGGCGACCGTCCTCTCGCGCTTTACTGGTATGGGAACGACACAAGCGCCCGCGATGAAGTGTTGAGCAAGACCGTCTCCGGCGGCGTTACCGTCAACGACACGCTCTGGCATGTGGCGCAGGAAAATCTGCCCTTTGGCGGCGTTGGCAAAAGCGGGATCGGCGCTTATCACGGCAAAGCCGGCTTTGAGACGTTTTCGCACCTGAAGCCCATCTTTTATCAAAGCCGGTTCGCTAATGCGTCCCTCCTCTATCCGCCTTATACGGACAAGACAGATAAAATCATCGCCTTCGCGCGGAAGCTTTTGTAGAATTTGCATGTCCAACAATATTTCTGACGCCGATGTAGTCGGTGAATTTGATTATGTGATTGTCGGCGCCGGCTCGGCGGGCTGCGTGCTCGCCAATCGACTATCGGAAGACCCATCCAAGCGCATTTGCTTGCTGGAAGCGGGCGGCCCGGACAAAGACCCGCTTATCCACGCGCCCCTGGGATTTGGATTTATCCCAAGTTGGTCGCCGGTGAACTGGCGGTTTGAGACAGTCCCGCAAAAACATTTAAATGGCCGTCAGGGCTTCCAGCCGCGCGGCCGCGTGCTCGGCGGCTCAAGCTCCATCAACGCTATGATCTATATCCGCGGCTCAAAGGCTGATTATGACGGCTGGGCGGCGGGGGGCGCGAAAGGCTGGGATTATGACAACGTCCTGGCTTACTTCAAAAAAGCCGAAGACAACCAGCGCGGACCGGACTCGCTTCATGGAACAGGCGGCCCGCTCACGGTTTCGGAACTTCGCTTTAAAAACCCGTTGTCCAAGGCCTTCCTTGAAGCGTCGCAAGAAATACAGCTTCCCGCCAATGATGATTTCAACGGCGCGCAACAAGAAGGCATGGGCTTTTACCAAGTAACGCAACGCAATGGGCGACGCTGCTCCACCGCTGTTGCGTATCTTAATCCGGCAAGAGAACGGCAAAACCTAACCATTATCTCCGGCGCGCAGGCGGAGCGCGTTACCTTCAACAACAAACGCGCAACCGGCGTTGTATTTCGTCAGGGTAAAGCGCAAAAGGCAGTAAAGGCGGCAGGCGAAGTGGTGCTCTCAACCGGGGCCTTCCAGTCGCCGCAGCTTTTGATGCTGTCGGGCGTTGGCTCAGCGGCGCATCTTCAAACGCATAATATCAATGTCGTTCACGACGCGCCCAATGTCGGGCAAAACCTGCAGGACCATTTTGACTACGCCATGCTGCGAAAAAGTTCCTCGCGCGATGCGCTTGGCTTTACGCCCAGCATGTTTATGCAGGGCATTCCTTCTCTGCTGGCATACATAAATAGAGGCGAAGGTCCGTTCACGTCCAATCTTGCTGAAGCTGGAGGCTTTTTGAAAACCGAGCCACAAGAAGCGGAGCCCGATATTCAGCTGCATTTCATTCCCGGCATCGTCGATGATCATGGACGCAAAAAGCACCTTGGCGGCGGCGTCACCTGCCACATCTGCGTTTTGAGACCAAAGAGCCGCGGCAGTGTAACACTCGATAGCAAAGACCCGATGGCGGCGCCGGCGATTGATCCAAATTTTCTCGACGTGCAAGACGATCTTCATCGGACCTTAAAAGGCGCAAAAATTGTCAACCAAATCTTTGGCGCCCCCGCTATGAAAAACGTCCTCGGCGCGCCTCTCTATATCAATGAAAACCCAGACGATGATGCGCTCATCGACGACATCCGCAATCGCGGCGATACGATCTATCACCCGGTCGGAACGTGCCGCATGGGCGGCGACGACAAAGCGGTGGTTGACGAGCAGCTTGCGGTCAAGGGCGTTGAGGGATTGCGGGTGGTTGACGCCTACATCATGCCGTCGCTGGTCTCCGGCAACACCAACGCCCCGACCATCATGATCGCAGAAAAAGCCGCTGACATGATTAAACAAGCCGCCAAGACCCGCGCCGCCTAGCGCGGTAGGCATTTCTCGAGGGGCCGCCTCGCCTACCGCAAAAGCGCCGCGTAATGGTCACACAAACTTAAAATATGTCCCGCAAGCTTGACGGAAAGCGTCCCATTCCGGCCAGATTCTTGCTTTAGCGAGCGCGCCGGGCGACAACGCAGATAGTTGAAATTTGCGCCGCGCGAGGATTTCTGCGCAGGCGGGCAAGGAGTAAATTCACAGACCATGTGTGGGATTATCGGCATTTTGGGCAAGGGCGATGTCGCTGCGCCGATCATGGCGGGACTAAAGCGCCTCGAATACCGCGGCTATGATTCAGCCGGCATTGCCACCTTGTCGCAAGACACGCTTCAACGCCGGCGCGCGCCCGGCAAGCTATCGGCGCTGGAAGCTGTTCTAACAGACGATCCGCTCTCCGGCGCCATCGGCATCGGGCATACCCGCTGGGCGACCCATGGCGCCCCGAGCGAGCGCAATGCGCACCCGCATTCAACCGAGCGCGTTGCTGTTGTCCATAACGGCATCATCGAAAACTTTGCGGAACTCCGCGCCGAGCTTGAAACCGCCGGCTATGTATTCCAGTCGGAGACCGACGCCGAAGTCTGCCCGCAACTGATCACCTATTATCTTGAAAACGAAAATTGCGGGCCTGCGGAAGCATTCGGCAAAGCGATTGCGCGCATGCGCGGCGCATTTGCCTTTGCCGCTATTTTTGGCGGTGAAGAAGATTTGATGGTCTGCGGCCGCAAGGGAAGCCCGCTTGCGATCGGCCGCGGCGACGGCGAGATGTTCTTGGGCTCCGATGCTTATGCGCTTGCCCCCTTCACCAATCGCGTCACCTATCTTGAAGAAGGCGACTGGGCGGTGTTGACGCGGGGCGGCTTTCAAGTCCGCGATGAAAAAGGCGCCGAAGTAAAGCGTCAGGAGACCATCTCATCCGCCGCACAGGGCCTCGTTGATAAGGAAGGCCACCGCCATTTTATGGCGAAAGAAATCCATGAGCAGCCGGAAGTCATCGCCCATACCATTTCCCGCTATATTGATCCGGCGACCAAAACTGTTCACTTGCCGGAGGGCGCGTTCGACTTCGCAACCCTCGACCGGCTGACGGTTTCTGCTTGCGGCACCGCCTATTATGCGGGGCTCACCGCGAAATACTGGTTTGAAAAATGGGCGCAGCTGCCGGTCGAAGTCGATATAGCCTCAGAACTCAGATATCGGGACGTACCGTGGACGGATAACGGCGGCGCTCTATTTATATCGCAATCAGGCGAGACAGCAGACACCCTCGCCGCCCTGCGTGAAGCCCGCGCCAACGGGCAAAAGATTGCGACCGTGGTGAATGTTGCAGAATCTTCGATTGCGCGCGAAGCCGACATTATCTTCCCGATGGCGGCGGGACCAGAGATTGGCGTTGCATCCACCAAGGCCTTTACCTGCCAACTCGTATCGCTTGCCTGTATTGCAATCGCCGCCGGTCGCGCGCGGGGAAGCTTGTCTGAAGCGGAAGAACAAGGCCTTGTGTCGGCGCTACTTGAAACGCCGCGGAAAGTCGCTGAGGCGCTGCATGCCGAAGACGCAATAGAAGAAATCGCGCGGGAGATCGCGAAAGCCACGGACATTTTGTACATCGGGCGTGGCGTTTCCTTTCCGATCGCGTTGGAAGGCGCCTTGAAGCTTAAAGAAATCTCTTACATTCACGCCGAAGGTTACGCCGCCGGAGAACTCAAGCACGGTCCCATCGCCTTGATCGACAAGACGCTACCGGTGGTGGTGATCGCTCCCTATGATCGGCATTTTGAAAAGACCATCTCAAACATGCACGAAGTCATGGCGCGCGGCGGCAAGGCGCTGGTTATTTCCTGCGCAAAGGGACTAGCGGAAGCCGGCAAAGACGTTTGGGCGAAAATTGAAGCGCCAGAGACAAACGATGATCTTGCGCCGATCGTCTATGCGGTTCCCGTCCAATTGCTCGCTTACTTCACGGCGACCACAAAGGGCACTGATGTGGATCAACCCCGCAATCTCGCCAAATCCGTAACAGTGGAGTAAGGGCCCTAACGCGGCAAAAGAAAAACAACCTGTTTCAAAGGACGGCTTGCCCATGAAAATTCAACCCGTGATCATGTCTGGCGGCGCCGGAGAACGGCTTTGGCCGATGTCGCGCAAGGCGCGGCCCAAACAATTCCTGAAGCTGGTGACGGACAAAACCATGTTTCAGGAAACAGCGCTCCGGGTTGCGTCATCATCTGATGCGCAGTTCCTCGATCCCGTTGTCATCGCCGGCGGCAAGCATGGCGCGTTGGTGGCGGAACAATTGGGAGATGTTGATATCAGCCCGGCGGCGATCATTTTAGAGCCAATTGCGCGCAACACGGCCGCGGTCGCTGCAGTCGCCGCCGCCTGGACCGCCAAGCACGAGGGCGACGCGCTTATTCTTTTAATGCCTGCCGATCATCACATTGCTGATGAAAAAGCATTTCGAGACGCAGTGCATAAAGGCGCCAAGGCGGCGAAGGACGGGTTTATTGTCACCTTCGGGATTGATCCCAAAACGCCGCATACGGGCTATGGCTATATCCAAAGCGCAGCCAGCCTCTGCGACTCTGTCTACGCGGTCGAAGCCTTTAAAGAAAAACCAACCCGGGAGGTGGCGGAAAGCTATCTCGCAGAAGGCGGCTATTATTGGAACGCCGGCATCTTTCTGTTCAGCGCCAACGCCATGTTGAACGAGCTTGAACAACACGCACCGGACATCAAGAGCGCAGCAACGAGTGCGCTTAATGCGGCGGTCATGTCGGGCGCGGCCTTGCGTCTCGACGAGGACGCGTTCGGCGAATGCCCTGCAAATTCCGTCGACTACGCCGTCATGGAAAAAACCGAAAAAGCCGCCATTGTCGCGCCCGTGGATGTAGGTTGGACCGACATTGGCAGTTGGAGTGAAATTCAAAGCGAAGAGAACGAGCGCCTGACGGCGACAGTTGACGGAAAAAACTTGATCATCCGAACCGACGGCCCCTTCGTCGGCGCTGTCGGCGTTGAAGACCTGGTCATTGTCGCGACAAAGAACGCCGTCCTGGTTACTCACCGTGACGCTGCACAGGATGTCAAAACGCTCGTTGAGCAACTCAAGCAGAACAACCGCAACGATCTTTTGTAAAGAAATCCTCAGATGACGGAAAAGTTTGTAGTCACAGGCGGCGCCGGATATATCGGCAGTCATGTGTGCGTCGAGCTAGCGAGCGCCGGCCATGATGTGCTTGTTATCGATGATTTCTCGAATTCGCACCCTGAAGCCGTACGCCGCATTCAGGAAATCACTGGCGTTGATATTTCTTTGCTGGAGGTCGATCTCGCCAATCCGGCGAACCTTCCAAAAGTGATTGAGTCCGTTGGCGCGTTTGACGCGACCGGCGCTGTACATCTTGCTGGTCTCAAAGCGGTCGGGGAATCGGTCGAACAGCCTGCACGATATTACGATGTAAACATCAACGCGGCGCTGACCTTGTTGCGCGCGCTTGAAAATGCCGGCGCGAAGAAGCTCGTGTTTTCTTCATCCGCAACAGTTTATGGCGACCTCAATGAAAGTCCCGTCAATGAGACCGGCGCAACTGGCGCTGCTAATCCATATGGGCGGTCGAAACTCTTCATCGAGGAAATCCTCAAAGACATCGCCACCGCTGACAAAGACTGGCGCATTGCTAATCTGCGTTATTTCAACCCGGTCGGCGCCCATTCTTCAGGCCGCATCGGCGAAGACCCTAATGGCGTTCCCAACAATCTCTTTCCATTCATTGCGCAAGTCGCCGTCGGCAAGCGCGACAAACTTCGCATTTTCGGCGACGACTATCCGACGCGGGACGGAACTGGCGTACGCGATTATATTCACGTTGTAGACCTGGCGCGCGGTCACGTCGCCGCCCTCGACTATCTCGCTGAAACAAAACAAGGCGGCGCCATCGATATCAATCTTGGGACCGGCGGCGGCGTTTCCGTCAAGGAGGCGGTTGCCGCGTTCAAGCGCGCTTCGAACCGCGACATTCCCTTTGAGATAGCGCCGCGACGTGAGGGCGATATTGCGGAGATTTACGCAGATACGTCGCTGGCGAAGGACCTTTTGAACTGGCGGGCGACAAAAACGCTGGACGACATGTGCGCAGACCACTGGCATTGGCAACGCAACAATCCGAACGGTTTCAAAAGCTAACGCGCGCAATGACGAACCGCGCCGGTTTTGCGACGCGCAAACAGCTCTAATCCCTTGCGGGAGGCCTTCAGGATTAGTAAGTATTCCAAATGGCTTCGCGCGATCCTTTGACACTGCTTGAAACACATGGCCTCAGGGCGACCCGTCCTAGGGTGCTGGTGGCGAATATGCTATTCGGCGACAAGGAAAACCGGCATGTCACGGCTGAATGGGTCGCCGATCGCCTTGAAGAGGCTGGCGAGCGCGTCGCTCTCGCGACAGTTTACAATACGCTCCATCACTTTGCCGATGTAGGCCTTTTGCGGCAAATCCACGCCGGCGATCGCGGCGTCATCATTTTCGACACGAACACCGAGCCGCACCACCATTTCTTTGACGAAAAAACAAAAATGCTGACCGATATCCCCGCGGATGCTGTTCAGGTGGAAAACCTGCCCGAGCCGCCCAAAGGCGCCAAAACTGTCGGCTGGGAACTGATTATCCGCGTTCGCTAAGCGGCCGGGAAATAGGTTTGCGCATTCGATTTTTTGTTTGGAAATTTTCCAAATTATTGACTCAAGCGCCCAGCGCTATAGTTTTCAATGCCTGAGATCAGTACGCCCTTGGCCAACCTTAATAGGAGGAAATGAATGTCACTGAAGGGATCCAAAACCGAAGACAACCTCAAGGAAGCGTTTGCCGGTGAGAGCCAGGCGAACCGCCGCTATCTTTATTTCGCGCAAAAAGCAGACATTGAAGGCTACAACGACGTCGCCGCCGTCTTTCGTTCAACCGCCGAAGGCGAAACCGGACACGCCCACGGCCATCTTGAGTTTTTGGAAGAAGTCGGCGATCCGGCGACCGGCGAACCGATCGGCGACACGGTCGCTAATCTGAAATCCGCCATCGCTGGCGAAACCCACGAATATACCGATATGTATCCCGGCATGGCGCGCACCGCCCGCGATGAAGGCTTTGACGAGATTGCAGACTGGTTTGAGACCCTCGCCAAGGCTGAAAAATCCCACGCCGGCAAGTTCCAGAAGACCCTGGACGAAGTCAGCTAAACAAGACGAAGCTTGATCAGCGCGGCGGATCGCTGCCGCGCCGATCTGTCGGATGCGCCGGGCCGCAAGACCCCAATTCAACGAATCCCAAACCAGGAATACCGCATGCCCTCAGATGAGCGCGCAAAGCCTGTGCGTGAAGGATCGCTCGACGCCCCGACGCGACATCCCATTCCCTGGCGGGATGCGGAATTTTACGATGAGGCTGCATTTGACAAGGAGTTCCGGCGGGTTGCCGACATTTGTCATTCCTGCCGGCGATGTTTCAATCTTTGCGACAGCTTTCCGACCCTCTTCGACCGGATTGACGAAAGCGAAAATGAAACGGTCGATGATCTGACGGCGCAGGACATCAAGGACACGGTCGATGGCTGCACGCTTTGCGACATGTGTTTCATGACCAAATGTCCTTACGTACCGCCCCATGAGTTCAATATCGATTTCCCGCATTTGATGCTGCGCTATCGCGCCATTGAAAACCGAAAAGGCGAGACGAGCTTCGCCGACAAACAGCTCGTCAAAACCGACCGCAACGGAACTCTCGCAAGGCCCGTCGCCGGCGTCGTCAACTGGGCGACGGGCAGGAAAAACAAGACCACCCGCACGCTGATCAACAAGATTGGCGATATTCATCCGGATGCGGAACTGCCGCGCTTTAACATGCGCACGCTAACAGCACGGGCGGGCAAACCCCGCGAGATCAACAAAGACGCACCAGCCTTTGGCAAAAGAAAGCTTGCTGTCTACGCCACCTGTTTTTCAAACTATAACAAGCCGGAGATTGGCGAAGCGGCTCTTGGCGTCCTGGCGAAGAACGGCGTCGATGCAGAAGTGGTTTATCCCGCATGCTGCGGCATGCCTGAACTTGAACAAGGCAACATCGACAAAGTTGCAACCAACGCAGTGAAAGTCGCCAAGGCCCTGCGCCCGCTGGTCGATCAAGGCTATACGATCATGGGGCTGGTGCCCTCTTGCTCCTTGATGATGAAATTCGAGTGGCCGCTTATCCTGCCCGATGACGAAGATGTAAAAGCGCTTTCAGGCGCCGTGATGGACTTTGATGAGTTTCTGGTCGATGTGGCGAACAAGGAAGGCCTCGCCGAGGGGCTAAAACCGGTTAAAGGCGGCGTTACCCTTCACATCTCCTGTCACAGTCGGGCGCAAAATATCGGGCAGAAATCAAACGAGCTGTTGAAACTCATTCCGAACACTGACCTCACCGTCATTGAACGTTGTTCCGGCCATGGCGGCACCTGGGGCGTCAAGCAGGATAATCACGATACCGCCCATAAAGTCGGCAAGCCTGTAGCGCGCAAGGCGCTTGACGTGCATAATGCGTTTATCGCCTCAACCTGCCCGCTCGCCTGCGATCATATCCTCACTGGCGTCGACAAGCTTGAGGTGGGCGCAGCCCCAACGCGCTCCTGGCACCCGATCGAAATTGTCGCCAAAGCCTACGGGCTCTAGCCCAACACCTCTTCTAAGGAGCGCTGCGCCATGTCCGCCGCCGCAAATTTTCAAAATCCCGAAAACCGCTTCGAGATCACTCACGATGATATTATGAATATCAGCGATTACGGCAAAATTCGCGGCGACGTTCGTAAATCCATTGTCCAGATCAAAAAGCACCGGCGTGTGCCGATCGGTCCTTATGCGACGTTTTTTTTTGAAAACTATCAAACTATGTGGATGCAGATCCACGAAATGCTGTTCATCGAAAAAGGCGGCGACGCGCAAATCCCCGATGAGCTTTCCGCCTATAACCCACTTATCCCGAAGGGGCGCGAACTCGTCGCCACGCTGATGTTTGAAATCGACGACGAGACCCTTCGCAGGAGCATCCTCGGCCGGCTTGGCGGCGTCGAAGAAACCGTCTTCATCAAATTCGGCGACCGCGAGATTTTGGCGGACGCGGAGACGGACGTTGACCGCACCACCGCCGACGGCAAGGCGTCATCGGTTCAGTTTCTGCATTTCAAGTTTTCCGATGACGATGTCGCTGCGTTTAAAACTTTCAGCGGCGACATCATGCTCGGGATCAAGCACGAAAACTATCCGCATATGACGCTGATGTCCGCAGCGACAAAGGCGTCTTTAGAAGCTGATTTTGCTTAAGACTGCGCGGCCCTACGCCGGATTCTCGGCGAACTGGCCGTATTTCCGGTAACGCACCATATAAGACGGCAACACGGATTCCACTGTCTGCGGGTGAACGCCTAGGTCTTCAATCGTAAGCGCGCCTTCCGAAACAACATTATCGTTTTTCAAGAGCTTGACCTGGTCCCGCGTTATTGGCGGCGCAAAGAACGGCATGATCCCCGCTACCTCGCCGCCAAGTCCCATTAGTGACGCTATAGGAAAAGGTATGTGCGCCAGAATTCGCTTGCGGCCTGTCTCCTTGAGCATCAACTCCATCAGTTCCCTGAAGGAATAAACGCGCGGGCCGCCAAGTTCGTAAGTCTTGCCGGCCGCTTCTGGTCGCTCAACCGCTTCGCAAATGGCGTCTGCAACGTCGTCGACATAAACGGGCTGAAATTTTGTCGCGCCGCCGCCGATTAAGGGCAACGCCGGCGCCATCATCGCCATCGACGCAAAGCGATTAAAGAACTGATCTTCCTGCCCAAAGACTATCGACGGCCGAAGGATCGTCGCCGATGGAACCGCAGCCCGAACCGCAGCTTCGCCTTCCGCTTTGGTGCGGGCGTATGCGCTATCGCTCGCGGCGTCGGCGCCAATGGCGGATACATGGACAAGCGTATCGACCCCGGCGTCGCGACAGGCTTCAGCAATCGTCGCCGCGCCGCCCTCCTGCACCGCGTCAAACCGCTGCGGCCCTTCCTGATGCAATATGCCCACAAGATTGATGACTGCATCAGCGCCCTTGATCGCTTCAGCGACAGATGGACGGTTGCGGATATTCGCTTGCGCCAGCTGGATTTGCCCGACGACGCCCATAGGACGCAGAAACTGCGCAAGATGCGGCCGGCGCACCGCGGCGCGCACCCGCCAGCCGCGCTTCGCGAGTTCGCGCACCGCATTGCGGCCAACAAATCCGGAACCGCCGAAAACAACAGCCAGTTTGCCCGTCACTGGACCTCCTCCGCCAGCAAGCTGGCGCTTCGATTAACGGCGAAGGCCTAACGGAATTTATGCAACCGGGCAATTGCAGGGATGTCGCGTGCCTGGCTGGCGCGACCGGGTTCCTCAATTGACAAGCGATCTGCCGCTTATTAAGTCGGGCGATCCTTCGCTTGCCCAGGTGGCGGAATTGGTAGACGCGCTGGCTTCAGGTGCCAGTGGCCTTACGGTCGTGGAAGTTCGAGTCTTCTCCTGGGCACCACGAGGCGAGACCGTTTGCGAAGCAAACGCAGCTCGGCGAGATCAGGTCCGTTCGCGAAGGTGAAAACGACCGATGGCGAAGCCAACGCAGCGCGGCGAGATCGCGGCGTTGCTTTTGGTTTGCGGCATTTGAAGCGAGAAGTCTCTTTTCAGTCAGGCGACGATGTCTTCAAACGTCAAACGGCGCGGTTAACAGCGCGTTCAACCGAAATCAGCGCATCTTTCGTACGCGGATCAAAACCCTGCCCTAAAGAAGCTGGACAATAATGACGCTGGAAAGCGATGAGCGCTGCTGCATGATCTCCCTGTGGCGCGTCATAGCCAATGGCGCTTAGCGCTCTTAAAGCTTCTTCATAGGTGATATCTGTCTGCGCGGACGCGTCGCCATCGAATGGCGGAACGCCCAACCCTTCCGCCGCAAGACGGTCCCAAGGAAATTTCTCCCCCGGATCTTCCTTGCGCCGGGGCGCTACGTCGGAATGACCGAGAATGTGCCGTAGTGGAATTTCAAACCGTGTACGGATGCCTTTCAAGAGCGCGATCACCACGTCTATCTGCGCGTCAGGAAACGCCCGATAACCAAATTCATGTCCGGGATTGACAATCTCGACGCCTATCGAGCGCGCATTGGTTTCCGCATCGCCTCGCCAGGAAGAAACCCCTGCATGCCAGGCGCGGTTTTGTTCATCCACCAATCGATAACAATCGCCGTTTTCTTCAATGACATAGTGAGCGCTTACCTTGGAGGCTTTGTCGCAAAGCCGTTGGCGCGCCTCCTCGCCCGTCTTCATGCCCGTATAATGAAGGATGATCATATCGACGTCGCGATTGCGCGCGTCAAAATTTGGCGAAGGAAGCTCGATAAATTTCATGGCGCGCCGACGGGTTCGCTAACAGGGGCCTTTATGTCCGGTTTCGTTGCTGAGCGCAAAAGCACAAACCCAACGCCGGCAAGGGTCATCAAACCGCCAATGATAAACCGCAACCCAAAAGGATCGCCAAGCAGGACAACGCCGAAAAAGACCGCAATCAATGTCGTCAGCAGGGCGCTCGGCGCGACAAGCGTTATGGGCAGGCGCTGGATCAACCAATAATAGGCCGTGTGTCCAAAAATCGAGGCGGCAAGCGCAGAATAAAGGATGGCGCCGATGATCAGCGGTTTGTCGCTGGCGGCGAAGGCGGCCTCTTGTTCGCTTTCTAACAACGCGGTTAATCCCCACAAGGCGATAGCGCCAACGAGCGAGAACCAAGCAAGGAGTTCGTGCGGCCTGAAGACGTCGGACTTTTTGACGAATATCGCGCCGACTGCCTCGGTGAAGGCGCCGGCGGCGACCAGCCCCACGCCCAAACCGACATGCGCCCCTGGGCCGCCATTGCCATTTTCACCAAGCGCAATGACTGCAACGCCGGCAAAGGCGATCGCAATGCCAAGGCCCCTTCGCCATCCCAACTGATCGCCAAGAAAGATCATCGCAAGAATGGTGGCGAAGGGTACGTAAAGCTCCATTGCAATCGCCGCCGCCGATGCGGTCGCATATTTAAGGCCGGTAAACATCAAGGCGTAGTTGAAGGCGCCAAGGCAGAGCGCCGCCGCCAGTACACGGATCATGTGTCCGCTGCGCCATCTTAAAAAAGCCGCCATGATGACGGCGACCAACGTCATGCGAAGGGCGGCGTAGAAAATTGGCGGCAATTCCGCCACCGCGACTTTGATCACGATGAAATGAAACCCCCATAGGAGGCACATCACGAGCAATACGATGAGTTCGCGAGCGTTCACGTTCAGCTTCCAGCTCAAGAAGAATGAAGATCCTATGACTTTACGGCCTGCCTACGCCGAAGCGATGGACTGCATCAATCATAAAGAATGCGGATGATAGGTTGGATGTGCAGCGCTGTTACGCGCCTGCAGGGCGCCACTTGCCGCGGCCATCTTTCTTCGCGAATAGGCCTGCGCCCGCCGAAACTGCAAGCGCCACCGGCGCCGCAAGCGCAAAGAGCACGCCGGCCATCACGGTCAGCACCAAAATGCCGATAAAGATCAGTCCATCGCCGATGCGCGCTGCAAGATGCGCAGGCGTTTCGCCTTGCTGTTCCTCTGAAACGAGGATTTTGTTCTTTTTCACCACCGAACGCCACTCAATGTTATGCAGTCACATCAAAGCAAAGCTCGCGCCATCCGTCCAGCGCGAACTCGGGATAAATGCCCTTATCCCCTGAATTTCTTACCAGAATCGTTTGTTAACTGCTCGTAAGCCGCATTTATTGCGGCCATGCGGCCTTCGGCGATCTTCACCAGGTCCACCGGCACGCCCCGGGCCAACAAAGCATCAGGGTGATGATCGCGCACTAATTCGTGGTACGCCGCCTTGATCTCAGCAGCGCTCGCAGCGGGGTCAACTCCGAGGATAAGATAGGGATTGTCGTCAGCGAGCCCGAGATGGGCGGCCTTCAGCCGATGAAACGCGGCCTCGCTGATCTGAAAGACCTTGGCGGCGCGCTCTATCAAATCGAGCTCTCTCGGGTGCGCCACCCCATCGGCCACAGCAACATGCAACAGGCAATCGAGCACGTCCTCCAGCACTTCGGGAGAGTCCTCGAATATCTTCGCCACCTTGGCGAGGTACTCGTCAAATCCAGCAACATCCTGCTGGGCAAGATGGTAGATCATTCGAACCTTGTCGGCTTCTTCTTCAGGGAAACTGAAAAAATCGCGAAAGGCCTCGATCTCGTCGTCAGTGACAACACCGTCCGCCTTGGCCATTTTCGCCGAGAGCGCGATGAGCGCCATGGAGAAAGCGGACTCAGTGCGCTTTTTCTTTTCTCGCGCCAGCCGTTCAAGAACCGCCCCCAAGGTACGCTTTCTGGCCTCCGCAACGCCAGCTTCTATGCGGTTCCAAATGTTCATGGGCGGCCCTCTTAAAGGTCAAATCGGCAAAACGCCAGCAGTCCGAGCCGCATGATGAAAACCTGTGGAAACTTTTTTAAAAAAAAAAATTTCCACAAATATTCAGCCCTTAGTTTGCATTCAGCGCACGCCATGCGCCCCCGCGATATTTTGCCCGGATTGCAATTAACCATTCGAAGAGTCACGTTTTTTTGACAAACGCGCACTTGGTTCGCTGAGCGCTTTTAAGGGGTGCAGGATGGGTCCGGCGTTACGAGAATTCAGCGTATTGGTTAGTGGTTTCGCTTGCGGCGCTGCGTTCATGGCGCTGGCGCTTGCAATTTACAGCATTTTTTAGCGGGCGTTGCGCACGTAGCGCGCCTTTTACCTGTCATAGTTCAAAATGGGCGAAAGCCAGCGCTCCGCCGTCGCCACATCCATGCCTTTGCGGCGCGCATAGTCCTCGACCTGATCTTTCTCGATTTTACCGACGCCGAAATAGAGCGATTGCGGATGCGCGAAATATAATCCGCTTACCGACGACCCAGGCGTCATGGCAAAACTCTCCGTAAGGGCCATATCTGCATGCACGCCCGCATCAAGCAGCCGAAAAAGACCCACCTTTTCGGTGTGGTCGGGCTGCGCCGGATAACCCGGCGCCGGTCGGATGCCGCGATAGTCCTCCTTGATCAGCGCCTCGCAGGAAAGCGCCTCTTCCGGCGCATAGCCCCATAGTTCTTTTCGCACCCGTTCATGCATGTGCTCTGCGAACGCTTCCGCAAGGCGGTCAGCAAGCGCTTTCGCCATGATCCCGGAATAATTGTCGTGGGCTTTGTCAAATGCAGCGGCAAACGCTTCCTCGCCGACGCCTGCCGTCACTGCAAAGCCGCCAATGTAATCTTCGCCCTTACCTTTCGGCGCGATGAAGTCAGACAGACAAAAATTCTCGCCGCCATCGCTTTTTTGCATTTGCTGGCGCAACCCATGAAAGACCGCGAGCTCTTGCCGCCGCGCCTCGTCTTTGAAAAGCACGATGTCGTCGTCGCGCGCATTGGCCGGCCAAAATCCGACAACCCCGTGAGCAGTCAGCGCTTTTTCTTCTAGAATTCGATTGAGCAGCGCTTTTGCATCTTTGAAAAGCGCGCGCGCCGGTTCACCGACCTTGTGATCATCAAGAATCTGGGGATAACGACCATGCAGCTCCCAGGCGGCGAAGAAGGGAGTCCAGTCAATATAATCAGCAAGCGTTCTAAGATCGTAATCACGAAACGCCCTGACACCGGTAAAGGATGGTTTCGGCGGCGCGTAATCAGACCAATCAAGTTCCAACTTGTTTTCTCGGGCGTCAGCAATCGAAAGGCGCTTACTGGCGCGTGTCTTGTTGGCGTAGCTTTTTCTTACCTTTTCATAATCGCCGGCGACGTCTTCAAGATAGGCGCCGCGACTATCAGCAGAAACCAGCGCGCCGGCGACGCCAACAGCACGGCTTGCATCCGTTACATAGACAACGCCGCGATCATAGTTTGGCGCGATCTTAACTGCGGTATGGGCGCGGCTGGTGGTGGCGCCGCCGATCAACAGCGGGATATCAAAACCCTCGCGCTTCATCTCCGCCGCCACGTGACACATTTCATCAAGACTTGGCGTGATCAGGCCGGAAAGGCCGATCATGTCGACGTCATGTTTTTTCGCTTCCGCAAGGATCGTCGCGGACGGCGCCATGACACCAAGATCGATCACCTGATAGTTGTTACACTGAAGAACAACGCCAACAATATTCTTACCGATATCATGGACATCACCCTTGACGGTCGCCATCAGAACCTTGCCGGTCGGCTCGCCCTGGGCAAGCCCCTGCTCTTCTTTTTCCTTTTCCATGAAGGGCGTTAGATACGCCACCGCCTGTTTCATGACCCGCGCGGATTTCACCACCTGCGGCAGAAACATCTTGCCTGAGCCGAAGAGATCACCAACCACATTCATGCCGTCCATGAGCGGACCTTCGATCACATACAAAGGGCGGCCAAGTTTTGTTCGCGCTTCTTCGGTGTCCTCAATGATGAACTCTGTAATCCCTTTGACGAGCGCGTGGCGTAAACGCTCTTCGACCGGGTTCTCACGCCAGGAAAGGTCCTGGCTTTGCGTCTTGCCCGCTTCGCCCTTGTAGCGCTCGGCAATCTCAAGGAGCCGGTCGGTCGCATCATCACGCCGGTTCAAGATGACGTCTTCCACCGGCTCACGCAGGTCAGCCGCGATCTCATCGTAAATCGCAAGCTGTCCGGCATTGACGATACCCATATCCATCCCCGCCTTGATGGCGTGGTAGAGGAATACTGAGTGCATCGCCTCGCGTACCGGTTCATTGCCGCGGAACGAAAACGAGATGTTGGAAACGCCGCCGGATACCTTGGCGTGCGGCAGGTTTTCCTTGATGCGTTTGGTCGCCTCAATGAAGTCCACTGCGTAGTTATTATGGTCTTCAATTCCGGTTGCGACCGCAAAGATGTTCGGATCGAAGATGATATCCTGCGGCGCGAAGCCGATGCCCGTTAGGAGTCTGTAAGA
Source organism: Hyphococcus sp. (assembly GCA_028285645.1). Lineage (GTDB taxonomy): Bacteria > Pseudomonadota > Alphaproteobacteria > Caulobacterales > Parvularculaceae > Hyphococcus. Next base: position 1,212 of record JANQOV010000050.1, on the reverse strand, counting down.
CCGCTCGCAGATTTCATATTTCCGGTCAGCAGTGTCCGCCTGGCCGGTTTCATCAAACGCCATGACCACGGTTGCTGCGCCATAGCGCATGATCTTTCGCGCTTGATCAAGAAACGGCGCTTCGCCTTCCTTTAATGAAATCGAATTGACGATGGCTTTGCCTTGAACATTTTTAAGGCCCGCCTCGATGACTTCCCATTTTGAGGAGTCAATCATCACCGGCACGCGGGAGATATCCGGTTCCGAAGCGATGAGGCGCAAAAATGTCGTCATGGCGGCGACGCCGTCGAGCATCCCCTCATCCATGTTGACGTCGATAATTTGCGCCCCGTTCTCCACTTGTTGGCGCGCGACCGCCAGCGCTTCCTCATAGCGGTCTTCTTTGATCAGTTTACGAAATTTCGCAGAACCGGTGACATTGGTGCGTTCACCGATATTGACAAAACGCGGTTCGGTCATGAAGCGGCCTTCTGCGGGCGTACACCGAGCATGTGGCAAACCGCATAGGCAAGCTCGGCGCGGTTCAACGTATAAAAATGAAAATAGTCGACGCCTTGGGCTGCGAGATCGAGACACTGCTCGGCCGCCACTGTCGCCGCAACCAAACGCTGGGTTTCAGGATCATCGTCGAGATTTTCAAAAAGCCGCAATAGGCGCTGCGGAATTGACGCCCCGCACATGCCGGCCATCTTTTTCAAGCCGGCAAAATTCGCCACAGGCATGATGCCCGGCACGATGGGAATATCGACGCCGGCTTTTCGGACCCGGTCGAGATAACGGAAGTAAACATCATTGTTGTAGAAAAACTGTGTAATCGCGCGACCAGCGCCGCCGTCGATTTTTTGCTTGAGTAAATCTATGTCAGCGTCAAAGGACGGCGACTCAGGATGTTTTTCTGGATAACACCCAACAGAGATTTCGAAAGGCGCGATCGCGCGCGCGCCTCTCGCGAGCGCTGCGGCGTTTTCATATCCATCAGGATAGGGCTCATATTTCCCGCCGATCCCTGTGGGCGGGTCGCCGCGCAGCGCAACAATATGCCGAATACCCGCCGACCAGTAAGATCGCAGCACATCGTCGACTTCAGCGCGCGTCGCTTCAACGCAGGTCAAATGCGCTGCCGCTTTAAGATCCTTTTCAGATTGAATGCGCGCCACAGTCTCGTGGGTGCGCGCGCGCGTGGAGCCGCCGGCGCCGTAAGTGACAGATACA
>JANQOV010000047.1 GCA_028285645.1 Hyphococcus sp. | reverse complement strand
GATATCCATGAAGGTCCTTATCTGGTGCTCTCTGATGAAACGCCGCTGGCGCCGGGCATGTGTTTTTCCAACGAGCCGATGATTGTCGTGCCGGGTGAGTTCGGCGTGCGGTTGGAAGATCATTTTTATATGACCGGCGAGGGCGCGGCCTGGTTTACCGAACCGCAGCACAGCTATACTGAGCCCTTTGCGAACGTCTAACAGCCGGGCTGGCGCTTTAAGTCTTTTGCGTTTTGCGAAACGCTGTTGGCGTGAAGCCTGCGGCGCGCAGAAACTGCCTGCTGAAGGCGCTTTGGTCGCGATAGCCGGCGTTCAGCGCAATCTCAACGACCGGCTTGTCGGTTTGCAGCAATTCGCGGCGCGCCAGATCCAGTCGCTGTTTTAACACCCATTGTCCAGTTGAGAGGCCGAAGGTGCGGCGCATCCGGCGGTCGAGTTGATAGGGCGATAGCTGAGCAATCGATGAAAGCGTTTCGATATCCGGCGGGTCGCTTAAATGCGCTTCGGCGTACTCAATAGCGGATTGTAATTGCGCGTAGTCCTCATGGTTCATATCCGGCGCGCGTATGTCCTGTGAAATGCCGGTAAGACCGGCAAAGGCGCCATCATCAGCCCGCACCGCGCGCTTGTTCGTCATGCACCAGCCGATAGAGCGGTTGGGATAGATGTGAAGTTCAAGCTGATTGAGAATTGGCTCGCCGGTCTCCAGCACAGCCTGGTCCTGTTTTTCGTAGCTTGCGCCCAGCGCCGCGCCGAGCACCTGCGAGGGCGTCTTGCCAATGAGATCGGATTTGCGCTCAGCGCCGCATCGGCGCGCCAGCGTTTCATTGACGACCACGTATCGGCCGTCGGCGTCTTTGATAAAAAAGACAACATCCGCCAGGCAGTCAAAAAGCTGCTCAACAGGTGCAAGCTCGTTTAAAATCAACGGAAAAACCACTCGCTGCCGAAGCTAAGAGAATCTCCAGATTGTGCAAAAAATCAAGTCTTCAGTAAGGTTTGGGCCGAGACGTCGGTTGGCGCCTGTGATAGTGAGGGCGCAACGCCCCCGTATCCAGCGAGGAGACCGCAATGGCCGACAATTCAAATGTGTTTTCCGGTTGCATGCCGGCGCTGATGACCCCCTGCGACGCTGAAGGGCGTCCGGATTTTGATGCGCTCGCCAGAAAGGGCGAAGAGCTGATCGCTGCCGGGATGAGCGCCGTCGTTTACTGCGGGTCGATGGGCGACTGGCCGCTTCTGACGGACGAACAACGCATGGAAGGGGTCGCGGCGCTTTGCGACAAAGGTGTGCCGGTTGTTGTGGGCACCGGCGCGCAAAACACGGGCCGCGCTGCTGCGCTTGCAGAACACGGCGCCAAAGCGGGCGCGGCGGGCTTGATGGTTATTCCCCGCGTGTTGTCGCGCGGCGTTTCTCCCATTGCGCAGTACAACCACTTCAAGGCTGTCCTCAGTGCTGCGCCGAACCTGCCGGCCGTCATCTACAACAGCCCTTACTATGGCTATGAAACGAAGGCCGATCTTTTCTTCAAAGTCCGCAATGAACATTCCAATCTTGTTGGGTTCAAAGAATTCGGCGGCGCGCAATCACTCAGCTACGCTGCGGAGCATATTACATCAGCCGACCCTGACCTGATCCTGATGGTGGGGGTCGATACGCAAGTGTTCCACGGTTTCGTCAATTGCGCGGCGGGCGGCGCGATCACGGGCGTCGGCAATGCGCTGCCGCGCGAAGTTTTGCGCCTTGTCGAACTTTGCGAGCGCGCGGCGTCGGGCGATGCCGATGCGCGACGCCGCGCGCATGAACTTGATAGCGCGCTGAGTGTCCTTTCTACGTTTGATGAGGGACCAGACCTTGTTCTCTACTACAAGCATCTGATGGTCCTTGAAGGAAACCCTGAATATGAGTATCAACTCAATTCTTCAGACAAACTGACGCCATCGCAAAAAGCGTTTCTGGAACAAAGCTGGCGGCAGTTCCGTGAGTGGTGGTCCGCCTGGCCGGGCGCTGAGGACTAAGAGTCTCACCGTGCGGGTTATCGATTCACATACCGGCGGCGAGCCGACGCGCGTCATTATCGAAGGCGGACCCGACCTGGGGTGCGGATCGCTCGCCGAGCGGCGTACGCTTTTTGCTGAAAAGTTTGACCATTACCGCACCATGTCCGTGTGCGAACCCAGATGCTCAGACGCGACAGTCGGCGCTCTTCTATGCGAGCCTGTCGACCCGACTTGCTCCGCCGGGGTCATATTTTTTAACACGGCCGATTATCTCGGCATGTGCGGCCATGGCGCAATCGGTTTGCTCGTCACGCTTGCGTATCTTGGCAAGGTCGGTGTCGGGAAACATCGCATTGAAACGCCTGTGGGAATCGTGACCGCAGAACTGTTGAGCGCGAACACAGTGCGCGTTGAAAATGTTGAAAGTTATCGCTACCGCCGCAATGTGAAGGTCAACATTCCCGAATCGGGCGAGGTGACAGGCGATGTTGCGTGGGGCGGGAACTGGTTTTTTCTGGTTGATGGGGCGCCGTTGCCGCTGACGGTCGAAAACATTCCAGAGCTGACCTATGCATCGAATAAAGTACGCCGCGCGCTTCTAGAGTCTGGCGTCACGGGCAAGGACGGCGCCGAAATCGACCATATAGAGTTCTTTGAAAAGCCTGCTGAAGGTTGCGCCGACAGCCGCAACTTCGTGCTGTGTCCCGGCGGCGCTTATGACCGCTCGCCCTGCGGCACCGGCACCAGCGCAAAGCTCGCCTGTCTGGCGGCGGACGGAAAGTTGGCGCCGGGCCAGAGTTGGGTGCAGAAAAGCATTGTGGGCAGCCGCTTCAAGACATCTTACCGCGTCGGCGAGGCGGGCGGCGTCATCCCGTCCATTACGGGTGAGGCTTATATCTGCGGTGAAGCGCAGCTGGTCTTTCAAACAGACGATCCTTTCCGCTTAGGCATTTCATGAACCCTATGATGAAAGACGGGTCAGTTGTCATCATCGGTGCGGGGATCATCGGCATCGCCTGCGCGCATTATCTTGCCGCTGACGGACGCAAAGTAACCGTTCTCGATAAGGGAACGATTGCTGACGGCTGCTCTTACGGGAACTGCGGCCAGATCACACCAAGCCATGTCTTGCCGTTGAATTCGCCGGACGCCATCAAAAGCGGCGTACTGTCATTGTTCGACAGTCGCGCGCCGTTTCGGGTCAAGCCGCAGCTGGAACCGGTCTTCATCAACTGGATGCTGCAATTTGCGCGGCGTTGCACGCACGGCAGGATGATCGAAGCTGCAACGAGTCTTAAAAGCATCCTCGATTCATCGTTTCAGGAATTCGAGTCGCTTCTCGATGGCGGCGTTGTTGACTGCGATTGGAACAAGTCCGGTACGCTTTATGTTTATCGTTCGCAAAAGATGTTTGAGGCCTTTGCTAAGACAGATGATCTGCTCACAAGGCATTTTGCTGTTTCCGCAAAACGGTTGAGTGGCGCCGATCTTCCTGCTTTTGAACCGGCGCTAAGGCAAGACCTGGCTGGCGGATATTTTTATGAACAAGACGCGCTGGTGCATCCCAGCCGCTTTGCAAAAGCCTGGGTGCGCAAACTACAAAACGACGGCGTCAAGTTTGTTGAGAACTGCGAAGTGATCTCGCTTGACAAGGAAGGCGCGCGTATTAAGTCCGTCATGACCTCGAAAGGAGTTTATGAGGCGGACGACGTTGTACTCGCCGCAGGCGCATTCAGCCCAACTCTTGCGCGGGAATTTGAATGCGCGATCCCTGTTCTTCCCGGGAAAGGCTATTCGGTTACCGTTGCGCGCCCGAGCGTATGTCCTAAAGTTTCCATGATCATGCCGGAACATAATGTTGCGATTACGCCTTTTGCAGAAGGGTTGCGGTTCGGGTCTATGATGGAGTTTGTCGGGTTTGACAGCGACATTCCTGAATTCAGAACGCGGCAGTTAAAAGAATGCGGCAAAGCCTATCTGCGAATGGAAACGCCGAAGGCCCATGAAGAAGAGTGGTTCGGCTGGCGGCCGATGACCTGGGACAGCCTGCCGATTATTGGCCGTGCGCCAAAACTCTCCAACGCCCTGATTGCGACGGGACATTGCATGATGGGCCTGATGCTGGCGCCGGCCACGGGCAAGCTGGCCGCAGAAATTTTAGGAGAACGGGCAACACACATCCCAGATGCGCCCTTTTCGCCTGCGCGATTTAATGCGTGACCTGTTTAGACGGATAACCGGAGGACATGATGTCGACTTTTCAAAACTATATTGACGGACAATGGGTGCAGGCGGGCGCTGTTATAAAAAACGTCAACCCGTCGAATACTGACGATATTGTCGGCGAATATGCGCGCGCAGACAATGCACAAGCGGACGCGGCGATCGCCGCGGCTGCCGAAGCAAGCAAAAGCTGGCGCCATAGCGGCCTGCAGCAGCGTTTTGATTGTCTCGATGCAATCGGCTCGGAGATCTTAGCCCGCAAGGATGAACTGGGCAGGTTGCTGGCGCGCGAAGAAGGAAAAACCCTGCCCGAAGCGACCGGTGAAGTTATTCGCGCCGGGCAGATTTTCAAGTTTTTTGCTGGCGAAGCGCTGCGCATTCAAGGCGAGCATCTGAATTCGGTGCGCCCTGGCGTTGAAGTAGAAATCACCCGCGAGGCGGTGGGCG
>JANQOV010000039.1 GCA_028285645.1 Hyphococcus sp. | reverse complement strand
CTGAGGCGGCAAGCGTGATCAATAGCGCCGCATCGCCGGCTGAAAGCCCGAGCGCCAAGCACAGCGCCGTAGCAAAGGCGGCGGATATGAGCGGCATATAAATCCCAAAGGCGATCGTTGCGGGCTGCATGAGGCGCCAGCCACGCCTTAATCCGCGTCCCGCGGACAATCCCATGTCGAGGAGAAAGAGACACAACACCCCTTGCAGCGGCGTGATGAACACCATTTCGACTTGGGCCTTGCCGTCCGCCCCGGTAATCCAGCCGATGACCAAGGCGCCGACCAGCACGACGATGGAAGCATTGAGCGCGACTTCCCGCACCATATCGCCGGAGCTTGCGCTGGCCGCAGTCTTTCGATGACGGCCCGCCAGAAGCAACGCCGTGACAATCGCCGGCGTTTCCATCAGCGCGGCTGCGGCGACCAGATAGCCGCCATAGCTCAGCCCCGACAAATCGACCGCTTGCGTTGCGGCGACAAAGGTAACGATGGAAATCGAACCATAATGGGCGGCCGTCGCCGCAGCGTCGATCGGCTTTAGTTTTGTCGTTGCGCGCAATGCCGCAAAGCCAATTGCAGGCAACAAAAACGAAAGGATGACGCCGGCGACCATGACGCGGATGACGTCCGCGGTAAGGCCGCTGGCCGCCATTTCAAACCCGCCTTTCAGGCCGATCGCCATCATCAAATAGATCGCAAGGCCTTTTGAAAGCGCGTCCGGAAAAGACATATCGGAACGGGCCAGCGCCGCACCGAGCCCCAGAATAAAGAAGAGGACAACCGGGGAAAGGATCGTTGCGAGCGCAAGGTCAAACATTTGAATCTACCCCATTTGGCCGTTTCTGCGTCGGCATAAGCATGCGTTGTTGTCGTTGATTCGTCGCGCGGTTTGGGAAAACGCAAACAAACGCGCAAAAGGCCTTTTTTGTTGAGGCGAGATCAAGACTGAAGGCAGTCTGAAAGTATGGTTAATGAAAAATTGGTCTTACACATCAAATTTCATGAAGGCAAAAAAAATCCGGCGTCGTCGCCGGTTCAGAACGAAGACGCCGGTCACTGTTTGTGTTTTGGTCGGATAAAGCGCCTCCCTAGACCAAGGCGGCGACCGCGGCGAAATAACCGACGGCGATAATGCCAACCACACTAATGCTAGCAACGCGGATCATTTCTGTTTTCCTTTCTGTTCATTGGTTACGAGGGGTAGATAAGAACCGGTCGACCAAGTTCAATCGATCAGAATTTAAAAATGTAATAGCTTTTTTCTATTGTCGCGCTGCGCTCGTTGCAGCGGTCGCAGCATACCGTCGGATAAAAGCAAGCCGACCCAAGCGATCACGCGAACAAAAATATTCGGCATTTTATTCAATAGGACAAAACTATCGAAATCCATTGTTTAATTTATTCAATAGAAAAATTCTATCGAAAGTCCTTCTTCAATACTTTGGCTGCCTTCCCTAGCTTGCGCGTCAAGTAGTGACGACCATGGAGGTCCTGATGTTTGACGCCGCGCCTGTAACGATTAACCGAGTTCGAAACACGACAACCGCTTCCGCGCGTGTCGAAAACGAACAACAAGCGCGCCGTGCTGAAATCAAACGCGAAGGCGGCCTGAAAGGCGTTCCTGAACGGAACGCCGATGACCAAGATGATTATCGGAATCTCGAAGTCATCGCTCATTGGAGCGGCAGCGTTCATGAGTTGCGCAATCGCGTATGCAGTGCGTCGGACTGGGGCCCGTTTGAATTGGTTGAGGCGGTTCCCGCTTATTACCAAAACGACGGCGAAAGCTGCGTTTATTGTCGCTTCATCTATCACGGTCCGAAAGCGGAACGAGTGCATTTTGAATCTAATCTGCGCACGCTCCTAAGCCCCATTGCAAAATGGGAAACCGTTTCTTCGATCGGGCGCGCTGCGTAGCACGCCAAACGAATCTGCGCGGTGTGACGGCCGCGCTGCCTGGTAATCACAATGACGAACAAAGGCGCAGCAAGGGCTGCGCCAAGGGGTGTATTTGAAATGGCTAAGATTGTAGCAAAGATTCAGGATTTTCTGAGGCTGGAAGCCTCTGCCGGCATTCTTTTGATGATGGCGGCGCTGTTGGCGTTGATCGCTAACAACACGTTTTTGTCGCCGCTTTATGGCGCGCTTTTATCAACCCCTGTCGCCGTCCAAATCGGCGCGCTGGAGATCGCAAAGCCATTGCTCCTTTGGATCAATGACGGGTTGATGGCGGTGTTCTTTTTCCTTGTCGGGCTTGAGATCAAACGGGAAATTCTCGAAGGCGAACTTTCAAGTTTTGACAAGGCCGCGCTGCCGATTTTCGCAGCGATCGGCGGTATGGCTGCGCCTGCGCTGATTTATGCCTGGATCAACTGGGGCAGCCCTGAGACTCTCTCGGGCTGGGCGATTCCCGCCGCCACTGACATTGCATTCGCGCTTGGCATTCTTGCGCTGCTCGGCAGTCGCGTTCCGGTATCGCTCAAGGTGCTCTTGCTGGCGGTCGCCATCATCGACGACCTTGGCGCGATCGTCATCATCGCCTTGTTCTACACTGGCGACCTTTCCATGATGGCGCTTTCGATCGCGGCCGTCGGGTTCGCCGCGCTGGTCGGTCTTAATCGCTTCGGCATAAAGACCATAACGCCCTATGTCCTGATTGGCGCCATTGTCTGGACGGCGGTGTTGAAATCCGGCGTCCACGCAACCCTCGCTGGCGTCATGATCGCGCTGACAATCCCAATGCGCGGCGAGCGTGGCAGCGATCAATCGCCTCTGCACAAGCTGGAGCATGATCTGCACCCATGGGTCGCCTATATGGTGCTTCCGATTTTCGCCTTCGCTAATGCGGGCGTGTCGTTCGCGGGCCTGTCGCTCGCCTCTCTGGTGACGCCGGTAACGCTCGGCGTTGCGCTTGGCCTGTTCTTCGGCAAACAAATTGGCGTGATGGCGCTGTCCTTCCTTGCCGTATCGCTCAAGCTGGCGCGCCTGCCCAAAGGGATTGGCTGGATGCATGTTTATGGCGTTGCGTGTCTTACCGGCGTTGGCTTCACCATGAGCCTTTTCATCGGTACGCTCGCCTTCGACTCTGCTGACGTGCTCAATCAGGTGCGCCTCGGCGTGCTGATGGGATCAATCGCATCGGGCATCGTTGGCTACGCCGTATTGAGAATGGCGTTCGCCGAGTCAAGACAGGTGTCAGCGGCAGCGTAGCGCAGACTACTTCTCAACAATCATAGCGGGGCGATCTCAGGATCGTCCCGCTTTCTCATTTGCGATCATCCAAATTGTGAGAGAAATAGACTGCGATCAGGGCAAGGGTTTTTAAAAGACAAGGTATCCCTGCATAAGCGAGCGCAAGCGTTCGAAGCGCTGCATTCTCATTCACAGCGCCCGGCTCATATCCCGCCGCCGCCAAGGCCGGCAAGACAAGCCCGGCGGCAAGCGCCAGCGAAGCTTTTGTAAGAAAGCCCCACAAGCCAAATGCGCGGCCGGCCCCGGCGCCCATCGCCTGTAGTCTTGACGACAAAATCGCCGGCATCAGCGTAAGGTCCGCGCCGATCGCGGCGCCAGACGCAGCAGAGACAATTGCAAATTTAAGCGCATCGCCTTCACTGAGCGGAATAGCAAAGGCAAACGTAACGATCGACAGCGCCATGCCGATCATCAGCGCAGGCCGCATCCCGACCCGTTTCGCCAGCCGCGCCCAGAGTGGCGCGCTTATCCCAGCACAAAGAAAAAAGACAAGAAGGAGAACGCCCGCCAGCTCCGGCGCCGCCAACCGATCACCCACATAAAACAGAAACAAAGTCGACGTAATGCCAACCGGCAGCGTATTCAAAAGACCAATAAGGAAAATTCGGCGCAGCCGTTCGTCTTTCAGGAGCGAAAGAAAACCACTTTGTGTTGACGGCGCGGCGGCGCCGAGCGGCCATACGTTTCGCATCAAGACAAACGCGATCGCGAGGTAAACCACAAACACCGCGCTGTAGATGCTGTAACTAATGCGCGGATCAGCGCTAATTAACGTCGGCGCAGCAGAAGCCGCGCAAACGCCCATTAAGATCCCTGCTTCGCGCCAAGCCGCCACATGAGCGTGATCACCGTTATTGGCGCGGCCCAATCCGACGCCAGTGCTATAATAAAGGATCTGCAAGCCGCTAAACCCGGTAAAGACCACAACCGAAGCTAACGCTAATTGCCAATGGGCGGCGATCGGCGCTTCCGGCGCGAACAACATGGCGACACCCAACCCGAGAACAGCAGAAAACAACAGCGCAAGCTCGCGCCTGCGATCGGGGTAGCGTTCGACAAAAACGCCCAGAAGCGGGTCCTGAATAAAGTCAATCGCGCGAACGGCTAGCAACACAGCACCAATCACTGCGAGGTCAAGCGCATGCACATCGGCGTAAAATCTTGGCGCGTGAATGTAGATTGGCGGGCCCGCGAAAGCGATCGCTGAACCAAACATTGCATAGCGAAATAGCGCGCTACGGCGAACCTTTTGCTCGCTCACACTTGTTTATCCGTCAACGCCGCGAAGGATTGCCGCCTTTTCCGGCGCACGCGATTCATCGCTCAACCAAATGCCGAAAAACGCCAGCCGCAGGCTCGGCCATTCAAGATCGCAGCGCTTCTCGCCATTAAAATAAAAGGCCGCCGTGTCTGGTCCCAGCGCAACGCCCGTGATCCGATCGCCACGCTCAACATCGGCAAAGCATTCGGTCAACGGCGCGCGGATAGGTTCAAACATATCTTCATCTTGGCCGGTTATGCGCGCCATTTCGACGATCGACGCATTCGCCAATCGCTCCGCGGAAAAGCCGCGCTTATATTCTAGCGACAGCGCAAATCGATTGTCAGGTGAGTAAGCAGGCGGCTCCGTCCATAAAGCGGCGTGATAAAGTTTAAAAAACGCAGCCCGATAGGTCGCTTCGCCGGAGAGCTGCGCCTCCGGCATGAGCTCGCGCACTTCTTGGGGCGCCGTCATGGCGCAAGTGGCCAACCAGATAAAGGCAAACGCCAGGGGTTTACGCATGACTTAACTCCACTTGGACAACATTGGTGCGACGATTGCCAGCGAATGCAGCCGCGCAGATATTCAGATAATATCGCCAGCTGCGAATGAAGCTGTCATCGTAGCCGAGGGCGCGAATCTTCTCTTCGTTTTCATCAAATCGTGCACGCCAAATCCGCAGCGTTTTCGCGTAATCCGTCCCGAACCGAAAGAACTCTCCAACCGCAAGACCGGCCTTTGCGGCCTGCGATTGGATAGCCCTGGGCGACAACAACATCCCTCCCGGAAAGGTATACTGACGAATATAGTCCGATCGCGTTCGATAACGCTCAAAAGCATCATCCTCAACGATAATCGCCTGTACCGCAGCGCGCCCGCCATCGGCGAGACGTTTCTTCAGCGTTGAAAAATATACCGGCCAATACCGTTCGCCGACAGCTTCGATCATCTCTATGGAAATGATGGAATCAAATTTACCGTCAACGTCGCGATAATCCTGCAGCTTGATGTCTGCGCGTGCGCCAAGGCGCTTTGCAGCGAATTCCTGTTGAGCCGGGGAGACCGTGATCGCCGTGACGTCGCGGCCCTGATCAGCGGCGCGTTCGGCAAGTCCTCCCCAGCCGCAACCGACCTCAAGCACCCGCTCGCCCGGCGCGCAGCCAAGCAATCGATCATATTTACGATGCTGTGCGCTTATGAGCGTTTCACCATCGTCAGCGAAGACAGCGCTGGAATAGGTCATCGTATCGTCAAGCCAGATCGAATAAAATTCATTCCCGACATCATAATGCGCGCGAATATTCTTTCGGCTGCCGCTTCGGTTGTTGCGCCTCAAAAATCGGTTGCTGAGCAAAAACCCAAGACGCGACCAAAAGGACCCGGCGGCAATCTGATTGAGCGATGCGTCATTTGCCAGTACGACTTCGATCAAAGCTTCAAGATCGGGGCTTTCCCACCAACCATCCGTATAGGATTCGCCAAAACCAATATCGCCGCGCTGAAGCGTTGCGGCGACGAAACGCCAATCATGGACGATCAACTCGCCTGACGGCGCGCCGTCGCCAAAACTCAAGCGCTTTCCATTCGGATCGGTAACATGCACCGAGCCAACTTCGATGCTCTCGCAAATTTTGAAAAAGGCGTATGCCCGCGGATCGCTGATCACGTCGTCACCTGCTCTTTCGGCGGCGCGGGACGCCTAAGATATTCGGCGCCCTTCAGTTTCAGTTTGAGCGCCTGCCAATGAATGAGTGACAAAACGCGCAAAGCGCCAAAAGGCAGGCGCAGCGCGGATGCGGCAAGTTCTCGATCCGTCATTTCTTCAACAGATCCGGTTACGGTCGCATAAAGACCATTTTCGCCGTCGCGAAAATCAATCCAAGCGCCAATACGATCTTTGCTAAAATGAAAACGAAAATGATAAGCGCCCGCAACTTTCTGAAAGGGCGAGACATGAAATACTTTGTCGGCCCGGATGCGATCTTGCGATGTGATGGGCCGTCCATCGGAATGGCGGCACAAGTAGATATGGCGATCGCCGAACGTGTTATTGACTTCAGCCAAAACCGCTCGCAGTTCACCATCGCAATCAAGAAAAAACCAAAAACTCACCGGATTGAACGCAAAGCCAAAACACCGCGGCTGCGTCAGAAGCCACGTTTCGCCGTCGCAAATCTCAGTCAAATCATGATCGTCGATGATCGCCTTCGCCCATGCATCGGCTTTCCCTTCGCCATCCCCATGATCGCTGTGGCGAAAGGAAAAGAGATTTCGCCGCTCCACAGAAAATAGTCGCACCGTGTCCTTGATGGTTTGACCCATCGGCAAGAGAACAAAATCTGCGTCATAGCGGAAGTCATTGGTCGGACCGCCGCGCCGACCATGGAATGTTGACGCCCTGACGAATAAGGGCGCGGTCATTGCGCGCTTCCCTGCAACGCTGCGGACTCATTTAGGCTCTCAGCGACCTTCGCGGCGCTATCGATACCGTCTTCGTGAAAGCCATACCGTGCATAGGCGCCGCAAAACCAGCTGTTCCGAACGCCTTGTAATTCCGGCAGGCGCTTTTGCGCTTCAAGGGCGGGCAAGTCGAAAACCGGGTGAGCTAGCGTCGTCTCGTCGTAGATGAGTTCGTCGCGGATCGGCCCGTTCGGGTTAAGACTTACAAATATCTGCTCGTCGGCGGGCAAGCCCTGCAGCAAATTCATCCAATAGGTAAATGAATTATTCGGCGCTGTCTTGTCGCTTGCGCCGAGATAATTCCAGCTTGACCAGCAAGAGCGCCGTTTTGGCATTCTGCTCGTGTCCCCGTGCAAAATGACGCGGTTCGGACGGTAGCGCATGGCGCCAAGAATCTCGCGTTCATTCTTGTCTGCGTCGCTTAAGAGTTTCAGCACCTGATCGGAGTGACAGGCGAAAACAACTTGATCAAAGCGCTGCTCTTCTGACCCATGCAATTTTACCGCTACGCCCGACGCATTGCGGCGAACAGCCTCAACCGGCGCGCCAACGCGGATGTCGCAGCCCGCGCCCTTAAGGCGTTGCTCAAGGCGCGCAACATATTCCCGCGAACCGCCATCGACAGTGCGCCATTGCGGGTTTTCCAGCGCTGAAAGTAACGAGTGATTGCGAAAGAAACGGATCAATGTCGACGCCGGGAACGCCAACATTTCCTCCGTCGGCGTGCTCCAAATGGCGCCGGCCAGCGGAAACAGATATCGCTGACGAAAAGCCTCGGACACATTCAATTGATCGAGCGCTTCCCCAAGGCTCATCGAGGTTTCATCGATAAACTCTTCTGCGCGCTTGTTGAACCGAATAATATCGGAGAGCATGCGCCAGAAGGCCGGGCGCAAGGCGTTTGAAGGATCGGCCAATAGGCGCTTGGGATTGTGCAAACCATATTCGAAAGCGCCGCCATCAAGGCTCACCGCGAACGACATGTTTGTCGATTTGACCGGCGCACCTATATCGTCAAACAGGGCGTTCAAAAGCGGATAATTCTGATCATTGAACACCATGAAGCCCGTATCGACGGGGATTTCGCGCTTGCGTCCGGCGAGAAGGGTGCGGGCGTGGCCGCCAAGGCGCGGTTCGGCCTCAAACAGAGTTACTTTGTGATAAGGAAAGACGTAATAGGCGGCGGCAAGGCCGGAAATTCCGGCCCCGATTATGGCGATCGACTGACGTCGTCCAAGCTCTTGCGGCGCGGTCGCAGCTTCAAACGGCATGTATTGCTCTTAATCTACTTGCTTCTGGGCATTACGGCCCCGCTTCCAGAGCGGATCACTTAAAAATTTAACGATTGAGCCGATGCCCGGCCCATGCAATGAAAAGAAACGTTAAAAAACACCGGCCGATCGGGCGTTTGCAGCGCCTCCGTGATCGCTCGACAGCAAAGTGATCCCAAGACTGAACCAGTTTGCCAATGCATTCGTACTACCTGATATGCAAAGCACCATTGGCTCTTTGGCCATTCAGAGGCCGTCTCAACGGCAGATCGTCTTGGATCTGCGGCAACCCTCTATGAACGCAGGAAAATCGCAAAAGGCGGCTGGCGAAGTTGTTGATCATTGGGCCAGGGAAATGCACGCCATTAAGACGCGGCGCGACCAGGCGGCCTTCGCACGGTTGTTTGATCATTATGCGCCGCGCGTGAAAGGATTTGTCATGGGCGCCGGCGTTACAGCCGAGATGGCCGAAGAGATCACCCAAGAGACATTCATCGCGATCTGGCGGAAGTCTCACCTATATGACCCCAAGAAAGCCACCGTCTCAAGCTGGCTGTTCGCCATTTCGCGCAACAAAAAAATCGATCTCTTGCGGCGCGAGACGAGGCCAACGCCGGATATGACAGACCCGGCGGCAGCGCCGGACGCGCCGCCGCTTCAAGATGATCTTCTTGATCAGAACGAGCAGGCGGCAAGCCTTTACGAGGCGCTTGAAACATTGCCTGAAGACCAACGCGAGACAATTCGTCTGGCGTTTATCTCAGGTCGTTCGCATACGGAGGTCGCCCAACAATTGGGGATTCCGGTCGGCACCGCTAAGTCCCGCATCAGACTTGGCGTTGCTAAACTACGGGAGTTTTTGGAGAAGAAGGACAAGGACATTGGGGCATGACTAAAGTAACGCACCATTTTCCGGACGAATTGTTGCTGGACTACGCTAACGGATCGCTTGGCGAAAGCTGGGCGCTTGCTATCGCTACGCATGCGGAGATGAGTTCCGAGGCTCAGCGCGTGATTATTGCTTATGAAGCGCTGGGCGGCGAAATGCTTTCGCGCGCGCGGGCGCAGACGCCAAACGATAAAACTCGGGCTGCATGTCTGGCGGCGGCAGCGGCGGAAAACACTATTGCGCCATTAAAGAAGCATGCTGACGCATCCGCTGAACAAAGGGAGCAAGATCCAATATTTCCTAAGACGTTGCGCCGGTTTTTAGGCGTTGACCTCGACGGTGTTAAATGGCGCTCGATTGGCGGCGGCATCAAACAAAAAATTATTGAAACCCGCGACGCCAGCGTCGCTCGGCTACTCTATATTCCAGCAGGCGTCGCCACGCCCTGGCATAGCCATCGCGGCAATGAAGCGACCGTTGTCTTGGCTGGCGGTTTTTACGATGGCGATATGAGTTTTACCCGCGGCGATGTTGAATTCACGGATAGCACAGAGCCGCATCAGCCCCGCGCTATGGAAGATGGTCCTTGCATTACCCTGGCGGTCACCGACGCGCCATTGCGGTTCACCAACATCTTGCCGCGGTTAGTGCAGCCATTTGCAAGAATCTGACGCTTAGATTTTGCGGCGCGTTCTAACGGTTTCCAGCGTGAGCAACAGTTATGCGATTTTGCCTATCGTCTTTCCCGACCAGGCCCAGGTTTGGTCATGGAGGGCAAAGAGCAATCCGTCGATCGGCGCAACAATAGTCTCGGTCTCGCCGATGGCTGGGATAATCTCCGCTACCACGTCGCCTTTTCTAACAGTATCGCCGAGTCTTAGTTTGTAATCGATGACGCCCTCGATTGATGATTTTAGGCGGTGCATCTCTTCGACAGGAACGGCGCGCCCCAAAAGGCGGGGCAATGACCCAGTGCTTCCTTTGAGATATCCACGCCGCGACAAGAACCGTAAAACAGCTTGCGCGTCCCTGTTGGCGAACTCGCTTGATACGTCGTTGTTCGATCGCAATTCCAATGTAGCCGACAAACATGCAGGCGGAATCGGGTGGGCGGGAAGCCGCTTCGCCAATGTCCACCACGGTCCGCCGCAAGCCTCGTCGAAGGGCCCGTCGCCGCTATAATCGCATAGCAACACCGCGCGCACATCGATTTCTGCGGCGAGATCGGCGGCGTCAGGCCAAAGCGCCTTGCCGGTATAAAGATGTACAAGCGCATGATTGTCCGCATGCAAATCCAGAACAATATCGGCGTCGCATGCGTTTTTGATCAATGTAAGCTGCAGTTTTTCGAAGGCGTCTGCCGGGTCTAGTTTTGAAAGCGCCTTGCGCATGGCTTTTCTGATGATAGCAACATTTCCGATCGCGTCGTCGCCGAGTTTGTTCTCAATTTTTGTAGCGATGAGCTCAGCAAGATCGGGAAATCCCCGGTTAAAATTTCGGTCGGTACCGCGCTCGACACGACCTTGCATATAGTCGCCTTCGCGTTGCGCGAGACCGATCGGATTCGCCACCGGGACAATAACAATTTCGCCGAGAATTTCACCGCGCTCGGCGCGCCGCGTAAGTTCTTCGATCAGCCGGCGCATCACCAGCATGCCGGGCAACTCATCTGCATGCAGTGCAGTTTGCAGATAGGCCTTCGGACGAGCGCCTTGCTCTCCAAAGGACAATATCTCTATTTCGCGCGTTTGACCGGTACGATCCTCCCCCAGAAGGACTGTTTCGCGGCGGTAAAATGCGTTGCGCCCGGCAACCGGCTGCGCCATATCAATCGCTTTATCCATATCTCTTTCCGTTCGACCGGTAAGTCTGCCTCGCCTTTCCCGGCAAGATCAATTCAGGCGTTTTTTGTCAGTTCTAACCATAATTTTGCAACGCAACAATTGACGGGCGGCCACAGTTATTGAAACATTATGACAATGACTGGGGTTTTGATGACGAAAAATAGCGTTCGCTGCTGGGCCCAGAAAATTCCTTTACGCGCAAGGAAGGGTTCACGATGAAATTACTGTCGACCTCGGTCTATGTGGGCCCGAATATTTTTTCAAAAAAGCCGCTCATTCGCTTCACCGTGGATTTTGGCGAATATGCGGGGAAATGCGCTGCAGATTTCAAAGACCGGCTCATCAACCCGCTGGTTGAGGCGTTGCCAGGGCTTCTTCAGGAGGAAACAGATGACGGCGCGCCTTTCGTTGATCGCATGCGGAACGACCGCGATTGCGATCTTGGCGAGGTGATCGCCCGTGTCGCATTGACGCTTCAAAAACTCGCGGCGGCGCCGACCGAAATCGCGCTTTCGCAAGAGAGAGACGAAGAAGGCGTTTTAGAAGTCCTATTTGGCTATGTCTCGCGGCGCATCGGGATTGAAGCCGGCGATCTTGCGCGTCTCATCGTCCTCGAACTCGTCGATCCCAGCTCAAACAGAAACTTCAACCTTCACGAAGAAGTTGATGACTTTTTTAAATTTGCTTCCCGGCGCAGTCTGGGTCCGTCCGCTATGGCGCTCGTTAAAGCTGCAGAGGCGCGAGACATTCCATGGATACGGTTGAACGAAGACAGCCTGATCCAATTAGGGCAAGGCAAGTATCAAAAGCGCATTGAGGCCGCGCTCACCAGCCAGACCCCATGCATCGCCGTTGATATTGCAAAGGACAAGGAGTTCTGCACGCAACTCCTATACGATCTTGGCCTGCCGGCGCCTGAACAACGCTATGTGCGCGATAATAAAGATGCGATCGCAGCAGCCGAGCGAATTGGGTACCCAGTCGTCGTCAAGCCGGTCGACGGCAATCACGGGCGCGGCGTATCCATTAATCTCGAAACGGAAGACGAAGTCTGGAACGCTTTTGACAAAGCCGCTGACGAAGGATCAGGCGTCATCGTCGAGCAAATGATCCCGGGCTCTGATCATCGTCTGCTTGTGGTTGACGGAAAACTCGTCGCCGCCGCGAAACGGGTGCCCGCGCGGGTGGTCGGAGACGGCCGTTCGACGATAGAAGAGCTGATCGATAAAGAAAATCAAGATCCGCGGCGCGGCGTCGGTCACGAAAATATGTTGACCCGGCTGGAGCTCGACAAAGAAGCGCGTCGGATGCTCGAGTCGCAACGATTGAGATCAGACAGCGTGCTTGAGGAAGGACGCGAGGCCTTCTTGCGCCGTACGGCGAACCTTTCGACCGGCGGAACCGCCGTTGACGTTACCGAGACGATCCATCCCGATAACAAGCTGATGGCCGAGCGCGCCATCAAGGCTGTTGGGCTTGATATTGGCGGCGTTGATTTTCTGACGACGGACATCACCCAGAGCTATCGCGAAACCGGCGGCGCCATTTGTGAGATCAATGCGGGGCCCGGCATACGCATGCACATTTCGCCGTCCGAAGGCGATTCCCGGGATGTCGGCGGCGCCGTGATGGATATGCTTTTCCCGCCGGGCGCGCCAAGCCGCATCCCCATTGCCGCACTGACCGGCACCAATGGCAAGACGACAACGTCGCGGATGCTTGGCCATATCCTCAAAATGTCCGGCCATGTGGTCGGCCAGACCAGCACCGACGCGGTGTCGATCGACGGTAATGTCACGGTCAAAGGCGACATGACGGGACCGACCGCCGCCGGCATGGTGCTCCGCGACCCGGACGTCGATATCGCGGTGATGGAAACAGCCCGCGGCGGCATTGTCCGCGCTGGGCTCGGCTATCATTATTGCGATGTCGGCGCCGTCCTCAATGTCAGCTCTGATCATTTGGGCATGGGCGGCGTTGAAACGCTGGATGATCTGGCGCGCGTCAAGCGCCTTGTCGTCGAGGTCGCGCGCGACACGGCTGTTCTTAATGCGGACAACATCCACACATTAAAAATGGCGGCGCATACGCCGGCGAAACACATCTGTTACGTGTCGCGGAACCCGAACAATGCGCTCGTGCGCGAGCATTTCAAGCGCGGGCATCGCGCTGTTGTTCTTGAACGCGGCGCCAACGGCGAACAGATCGTGTTTTACGACAAGGAAAACCACATTCCGCTGATTTGGACGCATCTCATACCGGCGACAATTGAAGGCAAGGCAACGCACAATGTTGAAAATGCGATGTTTGCGGCGGCTATGGCGTATTCGTTGGGGTTGACGCTTGATCAGATTCGCGCCGGGCTCAGAACCTTTAACAGTTCATTCTACCAATCGCCGGGCAGGATGAATGTTTTCGATGAGCACGGCTTCCGCGTCATCCTCGACTATGGCCACAACGAGGCCGCTATCGCCGCAATGGCTGATCTTGTCGAGCGTCTGGAGCCGCGCGGCAAGCGCATTGTCGGCGTAACGTGCCCCGGCGATCGGCGGGATGAAGACGTAACAGCCAACGCCCGCGCCGTTGCTGGCAAATTCGACATCTATATCTGTCACACGGATGATGACTTGCGCGGACGCGGTCCAAGAGAAATCCCGGAAATGATGCGGGACGCCCTGATCGCCGAGGGCGTTGATCCCTCTTCTATCGAAGTCATTCCAAGCGAAATTGAGGCTGTCGACCGGGCGCTTGAACTTGCCCGGCGCAATGATCTTATTTTGTTGTTCTGCGCAGGGATTGCGCGCGCCTGGAAACGAATCATCTATTTTTCCCCGACTGATAAACCGGACGAGCGCGTTGAAGATACGCCTGCGCCGATTACTGATATCGACGTGCCTGACGGTTATCGCATTGTAAGTGACGAGCGCGGCGTCCGACTGGCGCCTCGAGACTAGGGGTAAAAATGCCGATCACTAGAAGCGCAGCGCTCGCGTCATCGGCGCGGCCAGAGCGCATTCGCCGTATGGCGATTGTCGGCGGCCGTCTTGAAGACAATAACCGCGCAGTATACAGAGAAATGCGCCGCCTTGCGGGCGGCAAAATCTTGATCCTGCCGACGGCGTCGTCGGAGCCGGTGGAAGTCGGCGAAGAGACAAAAGCCGCCTTTGAATCC
Organism: Hyphococcus sp.; assembly: GCA_028285645.1. Classification (GTDB taxonomy): domain Bacteria; phylum Pseudomonadota; class Alphaproteobacteria; order Caulobacterales; family Parvularculaceae; genus Hyphococcus. The sequence continues at coordinate 29,008 of JANQOV010000039.1, read as the reverse complement.
CACGGCTTTTCGGTCGAGGTTGCGCCGGTATATGCGGAAAACGCCAGTCAATCCGCCTATGACCCCACCATCCTCGAGCGCGTGAATTCGATTGGCAGCGTCTACTTCACCGGCGGCGATCAATCCAACATCCTGCACGCGCTGCGGCAAAACGGCAAAGACACCCCGCTTTTGCGCGCCATCCGGCAGTCCTTCAAAGCCGGCGGCCTTCTCGCCGGGTCAAGCGCTGGCGCCGCGATCATGTCGAAAGCGATGATTGTTGGCGGCACTTCGTTTGAAGCGATTGTCCATGGCGTTGTTGACGATCCCGAACAATCGGGCCTGCTGGTCGGCGACGGCCTTGGTTTCTTTCCGCATGGCCTAGTCGATCAGCATTTCATAAAACGCGGGCGCCTCGCCCGGCTGATTGTTGCGATGGCGCACGCAAAACAAAAGCGCGGCTTCGGCATTGACGAAAACACTGCGCTCCTCGTTGACGGCGATGAGGCGCGCATATGCGGGGAGTATGGCGCTTTTTTTGTCGATATGCGCCAAGCAGACATCGACAATGAAGCCGGGCAGTTCGCCCAGGTTCGCGTCAGCTATCTTGATGATGGAGACCGCATCGACCTCAAATCCTATGCGATGAAGCCCGCGGAACACAAACGCCGTGTACGGAAAAGCGAGATCGCATATAGAGCGCCAGTAAGATCGCAGCGCAATGCCTTCGGCGCTTACGCGATCTACGATCTGATTGCGCGTCTCGTCCTCGGCGAGCAACCAAGCTACGCGTCGGACAGTCTTCACGCATTAGACCCGAAATCCGGCGCTGGCGCGCGTGTCGACATCGAGCGCGTTCGGCGCAGTTCACGGTGCCTCATTGCAACGCCGGCTGACGGCCTGCGCATGACCGCAATTAACCTGCGCGCGTCAATCGTAAAGCAAACATTCGACCCCGCGACGATATCGAAATGGGAATTGCGTAGCGCCCGCAGCTTTGGTATGGACCTGAATGAGCGATCGCGGCTTATTCTGCTTGGCTCGTCCCCGGTTTATTTTGAGAGCGCTGACCAGCGCGAGATTGTTGAGCTCATTGGCGAAGGCCCGGTTGGCGTGTTCGCCGCCGCCTCGGCGGAGGCGCGCCGGACGGCTGAAGAACATGTCGATTTTTTTAAAAGAAACGGCGTAGAAGCGATCGATCTCGGCATTACGATTGATAATGTTGAGTACGCAGAGAGAAACCCGGAAATTCTAGATAAGATCGCGTCGATGCGCAGCATCTTCATGTGCGGCGGCAACCAGATTCGACTCGTAGAAACGCTTTTGCACAGGGGAGAAGAAAGCGCCGTCTTACGCGCGATTGCGAGCGCCTACGCCCACGGGGCGACCCTTATTGCATCGAGCGGCGCCGTCTCTGCGGTCTCTGGCGTGATGATCGCTGGCGGGACAACCTATGAGGCGCTGCGGTTTGGCGTTGCTTCGGACCTCGGGCATCAGGGGCTCGTTATACAAGAAGGCGTCGGGCTGCTCGCCTCCGGGATCGCCGACCAGAATATCATGACAGCCAGGCGTCTTGGCCGGTTATTGGTTGCGTGCACGGAGGAAAATGAACGCTTCGGCATAGGCGTTTGCGAAGAAAGCGCAGTGATCGCGACCAAGTCTGGGCAGGAACTGACGGCCGTTGGACGATATGGCTTTGTCACGATCGAAACCGACCCGAGCCAGAGAGAAACCGCGAACAGCCGGTTCATGGCGCGCAACGTCAAACTGAACATGTACGGCCCGGGCGACTGCGTAAACCTTCATTCAGGACATGTGGAACGAAGCGCCGATGCGCAGACGATCAAGCCCGTGTTTGACGATCTTATTGATGATCTCCTTCGCGAAGGCATAGATTTAAACATGCTTGAAAGAACCGGCCGCGATCCCGCGGCCCGCCATGCGGTAAAAATCCGCCTCCATCGCGAGAACGATCTTACCGCGATGATTGATGTGGAATGCGCAAGAGAAGAAAAGGATTGAGAAGTAGGTCGCCGTGGGTCCCCGACTTTACTAAAAATCTTTCAGGTAGCGTCTGATTCGCGTACATTTTTGTTGTCTAAACTACACGCAAAGCTGCTTAGCGCCAATGACCGGGATATCTAACTCTCCTCTGACAGCAGCGGTTGTTGCGGGATATGTGCCGTAATTGAGCTGTGTCAATGGTTGTGAAAAATGATCTCCAAGCCCCACCGCCGGGGTTCATTCAACGCTGCGTTGGGAAATCCTCCCAGCGCAGTCACTGCAGTAATATGGCGATCGTTCGTAACGTTGCGGGCGAAGAAGGCGAGCTCCCATCGTTTCTTGGGGCCGGTTAAAGACGCCCGTAACCCGAGTTCGCCCCATGCCTCGTTTCGGAATGTATCCGTGTCCTGATTGGTTTCGAGAAAAAAAACGTCATCCTGAAATCGATAATCGATTGACAGTACAGTTGAAAAAGAGCCCAAGGGCCTTTCATATGTCGCGAATATTGCGCCCTGATATGACGGGGCCCGCGTCAGCCTGTTGCCGCTGACATCTTCTACAGTCAACGGCAACGGCGCGCCAATCGGGATTGGCGGTGATGAGGACGCGATTGCTGGGATGATTCCTTCTATTATCTCTGTATCAAGAAAACTGAAATTAGCGGAAAGGGTTAGTCCGTCTGTTAGTAATGCCGATCCTTCAAGTTCGACGCCTTTTATGGTTGCTTCTGCGACGTTTTGAATATCCACGCCACCGGTCGGCACCGGCAACCTTATTTGCAAATCCGAATAATCGTAAATGAACGCCGATGCATTCAGCCGAAAACGCCTGTCGGCAAATTCCGCCTTCGCTCCAATTTCGTAAGCATGCACGCCCTCAGCGTTGAAAGCCTGACTTAACCCGAAAGAATTGAAGCCCCCGCTCTTGAAGCTCTGACTATAGCTTGCAAATAACAACAGCTCTTCATTCGCCTTGTAGTCAATGACCGCTCGTGGTGAGAAGTCATCAAAGCTTGCTTCATCAATGAAGGTCGGCGGCGCAGAAAAAACGGTTCCAGGAGCAAGCGTCGCACCGCCAAGAAAAGTTGGCGGCGCCGTGCCGCCGTTCAAGATTGCAACGACAAGGTTATTTTCGAATGATTTTCGTTCATAACTGTAGCGCCCGCCCGCAGTGAGCGAAAGTTTGTTCGAAATCTCATAAGTTGCGTCGGCGAAAACCGCATACGCGTCGGTGTCTTGACTTGCGTTGAAAACCGCGTCTGTGCCGAGCCCGAACAGACCCTGAAAATTCTGGATAGAAAAAGTGACATCGGTATGGTCGTGGAAATAAATTCCCCCGAGGATCCAGGAAAATGGACCTGTGCTGTTCGAGAACACGCGCATTTCATGGGAAAACTGTTGTGCGTCAATGGCACCGCTATTTGTAAAAAGCTGAAGCGCGGTGCTGTCAGAGTCCTGTTTGCCGAGTAGCGACCAGTCACGATACCCGGTCACCATGTTGATAGATATCTCGCCAATCTCCCATTCTGTTGTCGCTGTGAGCGACCAGTTCTCTGAATCCGTCTTGTTGACATCGTTGAGCGCGAACTCGCGATTATCAAGAATGGCTTGCAAATCGGCGCGCCGATTGAAAGGTGATGCAACCCCGGTGTTCCCAACATCTGTCATTGCGATCAACGCAGGCGTCGCCGACCGATCCTGGTATTCGCCGATCAACCCGAATGTTAGTGTTTCGTCCGGCTTGAACCGTAGAGAAAGCCTAGCTGAAAAGTCTTCTCCGCCGCCAACATCTTCGCCATTGAAGCGATTAACGCCATATCCGTCGCGCTTTGAATAACCAACAGCTACGCGACCGCCTAACGTTTCACTGAGCGCGCCGCTTAAAGATCCTTGCGCTTGGTATTCTCCGAAACGCGCGATGCTGGCCCGCAAGGAACCATTCATTTCGAACGTTGGCGCATTGCTCGTGATCAGAACTGCGCCGGCTGTTGAGTTTCGCCCATAAAGGGTTCCCTGCGGACCGCGCAACACCTGAATGCTCTCAATATCGATGAGATCGACGGTCGAGGTGTTTAGGCGCGCGACATAGACCCCGTCCACATATACCGCAACGGGTTCGTCATTAAAGAAATTGCCGCCGCCATTGGCGCCGCCAATTCCTCTTATGCTAAGCGGCGCCGCGCCATAGGAGACCGTGTTGGTTGTCGTTACGCCCGGCGCAAATGCGCTGAGCCCTTCAAGCGTCCTTATGCGGAGGCTGGCAAGTTCATCACCGGAGATCGATGAAACGGAAATCGGCACATCCTGCTGGTCTTCCGCACGGCGCTGTGCGGTTACGACAACAACATCCAATGCTTGTGCGCCGTCGGATGCATGTCCCGCGTCAAGGGGAAAAACGGCCAACGTCATTGCACAGATAGAGAAAAGCACAATATCGCGTGGTAAATGTTTGTGCATGCCCAAAACGTCGCCCCCGGGAGTCCTGGACAGGATATATCAGCCCGGATTGCTTGCCAATTGTCGCGGATTTTCCTGACGGCCGCTAGATTTTAATGGGCTGTAGGGTCGAGAGACAACAGCCTTGACAGGACCTCGTGGTTTTCTTTTCTGTTTTTCGAGTTGGCCGACCATTTGTGCATTTCATCAACATATTTTGGCAATACGGAATTTTCGATCGCATTTGCGTCTTTGACGAATTGGCGTGCCGACGCTTCATCACCAAGGCCAATACAACCCCACGCGCAATGCAATAATGGCTGATAGTAATTCGGCGTTCGTTGCACTGCGATTTTCGCTGTTTCAAGGCCGCAAGCATAGTTGAGCATGAACAAATGCGCCGTTGCACGGTACGTCGCCCATAATGCAAAGCGCGGATGATGCGGCGCGCGCGCCTCCGCCGTTTCGATAAGCTTAACGCCATCTGGGTCTGCATCGCGCAAAGCCCGCTGCCATCCGAGAACGGCGATTGCATGGGCGTCGTTTGGATTGATGAAGATCGAGCGCTCGAGAAAGTCTATCGCATCGTCCGGTCGATGAAACATCGTCGCGACAATGCCGGCTGCGGTCAAAACGTCGGCGTCTTGCGGCGCCGCAATGAGCGCGCGTGCGATCAACGCATCCGCCCGCTCAACAACGCGTTCGGGCTCGTCGGCCCACCGGCTGACGACATTCTGGCTAAGTTGCACCGCAAGCGCGGCGGCGACAGCCGGATCGTCCGGGTCGAGCGTCAACGCCTCTTCCAGCTTTTGTGTTATTTGTTTGGCGGTTTCACGACCATAGTTCTGGCGAAGCGCTTCGGCCTCCTGAACACGCTCATAGGCAGATAAGTTAAAGGCTTTGTCGCTTTTGATCGTTGTGCTGCGAGGCGTCCTGATTTCAGTTGATATTGCCGTTGCAATGCTCAGCACTGCATCGTCCTGCACTTCATAAAACCGATCGAGCCGGGTGTCGTAACGCCGCGCCCATAAGAGGGAGCCGCCGTCAATTTCAAGCACTTCAATACGAATGCGGATATTATCGCCCTGACGCGCTAAGGAGCCATTTACGGCAAAGCGGACTTTCAGTTCGCGGCCCATCTCAGGCAACGACAACTTATTTTCTGTGTGATGATTGATTGAACTGATTGGCGCGACCTTAAAGCGCGGCATCCGCGCCAACAGCGCCGACAAGTCGCTCGCCAACCCTCGGGCAAGCCAAATATTTTCTTGGTCCTTCGATTGATCGGAAAAGGGCAACACTGCAATGGAGAACGGCGAGGGCAGTCCGTTACCCTCGTTGGTCGTCAAATGTCGTGCCGCGTTCAGATGTTTAATATTTGCGTTTAAGCGATAGCCAAGGCGCGATACGGTCGCCAGGGCGTTGTCTATTCCAAAGCGCGACAACGCTTTTCTAATATTGTAGATGGAACGGGTCAGAGACTCGTCGCCCGCGCCGCCATCGGGCCAGACGTGATCAACAATATCTTCGCGTTTCCACGTGCGCCCAGGGCGTTCAGCCAGGGCGATCAACACCGCCATGACCTTCGGTTCGAGCCTTAAAGTAATGTCGCCGCGCTTTAAGCTGTGTTCCCCAGGATCGACCAGAACGTCGTCCAGCGTGAACAACCCCGCATGAGGCGCTCTCAAATCGGGCGATGTCTCCAAAACTGTTCAAACCCTTTAATTAACAGAGGCATACGCCTCAGGGCGCATTTGCCGCTGTGGGATAATACGCGCCCATCATTATTCCATCATTTTTCGATCAGGACAAACCTACAGCCATCAAGCTAACGCTCAAAGTGGATTGAATTCGCGGGTTCGGGGCGGAACGGCCAATTCTTCGGAATCCAAGCGTGCAGCAGGGGAAAAAAGATGACCAACAGCTCGAACAGTACAAGATCCTTCAAAGCCAATTTGACCGGCGCACTGGCGGGGCCGGCGCTACTCGTTGCGTTTGCGCCTCTGCATGTCGCCCACGCGGGTTCGCCAACCCCTGCCGATGAACTCCTTATCGATGAGAAAATCTCGATCGGCGGCAGCGGCGGTCTTGCCGTGACAGAAAACCCGGCGACTTATCAAGCAGGACCGATTACGGCAATCCGTGTCTGCCATGGCGATCGACTCGACTCGCTGACAGTGACATACGGTTTGAAGGAAGGAAAAAAGATCGGCGGCCATGGCGGCGTCTGTGATGACGTACCGATCACGAACGGACAAAAAGTTACTGCTGTCCGTTTACGGCAGGGCTCTTGGATCGACGCGATTGCCTTTCAAATCGATGGCGCCTGGACGGAGTATTACGGCGGCGGCGGCGGCATCGAACGAACGCATAGAGCTGACGGCGGCGGCGCGCTTGCTTATATCGAGGGCCGTGTCGGCGACAAGATCGACCAATTAACTTTCGCGTTCGGGCTGCCTTATCTCATCAAGGATGTGAAATATGACCGCCAGGCGATCAAAGACCAGCTTGCCTTGTCGCCAATCGAGCGAATCGGATGGCAGTGCTTTAATAACTCGACCAGCGTGGAGCAGGAGGTCGACAAGAAATTTTCACAAACTGTCACAGAGAAAGCTTCGTGGGATTTTCAAACAACCACAGAGTGGGGCATTCAAGCGGAATACTCATTCGGCGTTGAAGGAATAGGTGAGGCTAGTTATTCCGCGTCTTTCGGTCAGTCATTCGCGGAAAGTAAAGGCACCGAAACCTCAAATGAGAAGAACCTGACCGATAGCATTAAGACAAAGGTGCCAAGCGGAACGAAAATCCAGACAAAGTTTGTCGCGTCAAAAAAGGCGTTGAATATTCCGTTTACCTATACGATGGCGCATTACCGGAATGGCAATCGCAGCGACATCGTTCAGAAGAAAACATTTAGTGGAATGTTCGAAGGGGTCACATACACCAATGACAACGCCTCATGGGAGCCTGTCCAGCAATGCGAAGCGGGATCGCCGCTAGAAGAATTGGGCACGCCAGAAGAGCAGCAAGCCGCGCTGAACAATCCGCCGCAACGGCCCGAAGCAACGCCCGCGCCGCAGCAGCCCGAAGCAACGCCCGGCGCAGTATTGGTAAGCTACGTCGAAACATCGAGAGGCGCCGTTTATAGTCTTGCCGATAATGGCGATTGGCACGAGCTTTCAGCTGCAGGCAAAATAAGCTTCACATTCGAAGAGATGGAACGAGATGAGGATTGCGTCTACCTCTTTGACGCATCGCGCAATGTTTTAATTGTGCTGAACATCACGCGCAATGTTGTCCAATATGCAAGGGGCCTCGAAAGCGATCCCCGCGATCTCTACAGCATTTCGATGGCCAGATAGTTCCGTGCGTGGCGATCACGCTTGAGCAACCAGGCGCTGAAATTCAGTGTGTTGCTGAACTTTTCGGCGGCGATCAGCGCGTAACCATAGACAAGGGGATCTTCAATGATCAACAAGACGATAGCTGCACTAACAGGTTTGGCGGTGTTCACAATGAGCGCAGCAGCCTTTGGACAAATTACACAAAGTGATTTGAACCAGGCAAACAGCATGCTTTCAAAAACGCCAGAAACCATCACCTGTTACTCAGCGATTCACGAACGCAGCGGAAATTCGACCTTTGAGGTCATGGTTTTCAATCGCGCATTCGCAAATATCAAAACACAAGGCAGAGCGCCTTACCCCTTGGCGAACAGCATCGTGATCTATGACAATCAGTCTGGACCGTCGGCCATCAATCTCATTGTCGGCTTACAGGAGCGTTCCATCATCGCGATATCCGGCAATCTTCGACAGCCAAATACCTGCACTGTTGGGAAAAGCGTTTCTTAGGCCGGCGCAACGCAAATTTGTCCCATCGAAAAGTGTTGTAACGGCGCCCGCTGAGGGCGTTCCTGCAATGCGCTGGGGCTCAATGCGGATCAAAACCAACAGAAAAATGGAGGAGTAAATGTCAAACAAGGAAGAAAGCAAATTGCGCCCAAAAAGAATTGCCGCGTTCGTTCTGTGCAGCCTGGCTGTTGTAATTTCAACTTCGCTGCGCGCACAAGATTTCGGCAATATTTGGAACGTAGATGGCGTAGGAAAATCCTGCGATCCTACGACAGGAAATCAATTCATCATAAAGAATGATGGGGCGTATGTTGCCGAGTTCGAAATATATTCAGGACCCGTTCATATGGGAACATCGCCCCATATTCTTCTCGGCAATTGCTACAAGCCGCCCTATCCTGGAAAAAATCATTTGATTAAGGGCTATGTCTACACTGGGCTTGTATGGAACCCCAGAGTGCTTTTTATGACGGCCTGGTCCAAAGACCGCGACTATATCATCACCTATGGCACAACGCTTGACGCCAGAGCTGTCGGGCGCAATCGTCGGCCAAATCCTAACGATCTTGATATGACCGTCAAACAATAACCAGACCGCGAGCGAAGACCAACAACACCGTTCGGTGTCTCGGTTTATAACTCGAAGACGAATTTACGCTCGCCGAGAGTATTGTGCGCTAAACACAGTGCGAGGTCTGGGCTGAAGTTATATTACTCTAACGTCCGGAATGAGGTGTGAATTCAATTGGTCGCGGCAAAACACTGACTGAACTTCTCTGCTGGCGTCTCAAATTACAATGTCTTTCGTGGGCTTTCATTTAACTGCCGAGCAATCTTGTTGAGTTGAGCTTGCGAATGCGCTGATAGATCTGTTCCCTTGGGGAGATATTGCCTGAGCAACCGGTTGGTGTTTTCGTTGGAGCCGCGCTGCCATGGACTATGTGGATCGCAAAAATACACTTCAATATCCGTCGCCATTGTAAACCGCTTGTGATCGGCCAATTCCTTGCCGCGATCCCAGGTCAGTGACTTATAAAGTTCACGCGGAAGCTTTTGCGACTGTTTGATCAAGGCGGAAACGACGCTTTGCGTTTCTTTGTTTGGGACCTTCAACGGCATGACATAGCGAGAATGCCGTTCCACCAACGTTGCAACGTAACTGTTTTTCGAGGCGCCGAGGAGATCGTCCTCCCAGTGACCGGGAACAGCGCGATCTTCCACGCTGGCGGGCCTTTCGCTAATCGGTATGGCGTTTGTTATCTGACCAAGCCCGTCGCGCTTTAACGTGGCGTACTTCGAACGGCGTATCGTGCGTTTCGATCGAAGATGCTGCATCAGCTCTTTCTTCAAAACGCCCCGGGCTGAACATAAAGGCTTCGATAAATGGTCTCGTGCGACACCTGATTGTGCTCTTCTCCGCGGTATCTTCGCTTCAACCAGCCGGCGATTTGTTTGGGCGACCAATCGAGTTGAAGCTTGCGCGCAATTGTCCGGCACAAAGACCGGTTGCCAGCCAGTTTACATCGCTTGGGGCGGCGGGCGCGATCCCAGGCTGCTTGATCGGAATGGACGGCTCGATAAGCCTTGCGACCGCCATTACGCTTGACCTCACGGCTGATTATCGATGGTGAGCGCTGCAGCTGGCGCGCAATATCGCGCATGGATAATCCACTTTTGAGGCCGCGCGAGATTTCTTCACGCTCAACAAGCGTCAACGCCAGCCGTGACCGTGTTCGTTCCGGCGGGCGTATGCCGCCCGTCCGCGACAACAGTGGGTAAATCGACGACGAATTGCGGTCGAAGCCACGGCCGATCGAACTCATCGACTCGCCACGCCGCCATCGATCCCAGATTTCAGTCTTCTGTTCGCTGGTGAAATATATCCGATGCCGACCTTTCATGATCACACTCCATCTTTCCGTAAAAGATTAAAGTGTTGCGACGATCAGTTGAGCGCGCCCCTCAAACCGGACGTTGGAATTCAAGCTATGTTTAAGGTGTGAACGACCGTCTCGCCAACAAAAAAACCAGCAAGAAGATGATAACGCTCCCCACAAGCGCAGGCGAAAGGGCACTTTTCAATACTCGACCCGTTGACAGGAAGTCTGGATTGCCGGTCTGCCATAGAACCCATTCAGCGCCCAGTTCGGATGCCAGCGACGGATGCCCGTTGACCAGCATGATGTACGCATCATCTGTTTCCGGACTGATGCGCACCGAGACATTGATCGCCGGTTCGTTGGCGCCGTCATGGCCGTAAATGTGAGCATCGCCGGCTCTTGTCGGCGCATAGAGCATCGCGCCGAGCCCCCAAATGCCGGCGCCATAGACAAAGGCTTCCGGCTCGCGCATGGATTGCAGCGTCTCAGCGCTGAGACCAAGCGCGGGGTCGGCGCGCGCGATCGCCTTCACAAGCCGCATCAAATCGGCGGCGGAACTTACAAACCCCGTGGCGCCGGCAGCGGCATATTGATATTGCGGCGCTGGTTCGCCGGTCACATCAAATGCTTCAGTTGCGCCGTCGATACTGCTTATAAAGTCGAATGACGAATGCCGCATCTCAAGCGGGTCTAAAATATTCTCTTTGATATAGCTCTGGTAGTCCTGACCTGACGCCTCTTCGATCAGCAATTGCAAGATGAGATAACCGCCGCCGGAATAGGCGAACTCTTTTCCTGGCTCCGCACCGACCGCGATTTCAACGTCGCGTCCGGATGACGCGCGCGAACTGTTCAAGGACTGTTCAAGCGTTGGCAGCGTTTCGCCGGCATCGTAGTCGCCAAATCCTAAGCCGTCAGTCAGTCCCGCCGTGTGACTGAGGAGACGGCGAATGCTGACATCGTCCTCACGATACGGACCGTCTGGCAAGCGCCAGCGCGTCAAATGAATCGATACAGGATCATCAAGACCGATCCGCTCCGTTTCGACGAGTAATATGACGCCGAGCGCAGTGATCCACTTGCTGAAAGACGCTGTTGGAAAGACAGTGTTTTCATCGACCAATCGTTCAGCCTTTGTATAGTGCTCTCCAACGACTTCGCCCCCCTCGACGAGAATGAATGCCGTATTACCGAGATTAGACGCCTCGATCATGCGCGTGGCTTCGACATAAAACGCGGCGTGGTCGTCCCGAGGTGCGATCGGTTTCATCCACCAGCCATAAAATCCGACAAAGACGGCGAAGGCGGACCAGATGGCGATTGCTGTTAATGCGCCAAGAATAAAAAAGCTGAGTTTCAACAATTTCATCTGGTTTCTCCGTAGACTTGGTATGTAACGCAGAGCATCCTGAGTTCTAATGCATAATGTTATACAGGATTACAGTCTGGCAGTGACTATCCGCCCACACGTCAACAACGGACAATTTGCCGGTCCATCGATCAATCACGTCCCTGGCGCAGTCTCGCCGCACGGCTTCGATCGTCGCCCGATAGGCGAGATTGGCGTTCTTGTATTCGAACTCTGCGAGCGTAGCGTTAAAGCGGTTTAAGAAAGTCGCCATGCCGGCGCCAGCGGTTTGCCAGACATCTTGGGCATAGTCGCGCGCTTTGATCACGTCTTCGCGCGTACCCAGCACCGACACATGCCCGGACAAGATATGATCAAACTCATACTCTAGGATCGTGTCGAAGAATGTCATATAGGCGCCGACATCCGACGTAGCGCCGAAATTCATGAATGGCGCTTCGCCGGGCGTGATTGTGTCGACGGCCATGACGAATTTCTGCTTGGCCAGATATACGATCGTGTCCACATCCTCAGCATGAAAGGACGCCGGCGTTAACTCCACCTTTTCACCGCCAAGCGAAAGTTCATATGGGCCCGTATATGTCTTCGTCGGCGCCAAAAAGCCAGGACGCCAGCTTTTCGCGATGCTTTCGGCGACATCCGCGTGCGCGACGACTTCCAGTCCTTCAACGTGGGCTAATACGTGCGCGCCGCCAATATGGTCATGATGGCCGTGACTGTAGACGAGAAAACGGATCGCCTTGCCGGGCGCATGCTCGCTGATAGCGGCGGGTAATTTGTGGGCGAAGCTCGGCGGCGCATCGAAAACGATGACGCCATCATCAGTGGCAAGAAACGCCGATTGATAGACCCCTTCCGTCACGTAGAAGAGGCCGGGCTTTACCTCCGACACATGCAATCCCGTTTCGGGGTCGATCGCGGGCATGCGGGCGAGCATCTCCGGCAATTCCGGCGCAAATGCCTTGAAGTGATTGGGGTGATCGGGCGTCAGACTTATGTCGTCGCCCGTATTGAGCTGCTCCGGCGCTTCGTCTTCGGCCATGGAATAGGTTGGTTGCAGTGCAACCGTCGACAAACCGACCCAGAATACAGCCGATGCAAAAAATTCGAACGCTTTCATGGTGGTTCTCCTTAGATTGAGATGAAAAAGAGGGTGCTTGAGAGTGCGGAGGCGATGGTCCGAACATGGTTCCAACGCGTCCATTGGCGCAGATAGAGGTCCCAAACGTCGGCGCCGTAAGCCGAGTGTGAATCCGCTTCTTTGAGCTTGTTGTTCAGAGGAACGTTGAAGAACATGGTGCAGAGGAACATGCCGCTGAAATAGAGAACGCCGGCGCTCGCCATCAAAACCGCGCCTGATCTGGACAGATCGGATAACGCTAACGCTGCGACGCCAGCCGCGGCGAAAGATGTTCCGAAGAAAAACGGCATAAAGGCGGAACGGAGGATGACGTCATTGATGGACTGCATGGCGAGAATGCCCGCCGATGTTTCGATCCGGGCGAACGAGGCCATGATAAAGCCGGAAAATGCGAAGTAGACGCCGGCCATGAGCCCGCTGCCAACCGCGCAAAACCAGAGAATTGCTGTCAGAGAGTTTTCAAACATGGGGACGATCCGTTTTGTTCGTTGCGCACCAAAACCTATGGATCTGCCCTCTATTCGGCCATGTTCGGACTATTCAGAATCATACGAGATCGTCTAAATTCACCCCATGGACGCTATCGCAAATCTCCTGGAAGGAACGCGCGCGCGCGGCGCTTTTGCGCTTCGCTGCGTTATGAGCCCGCCTTGGGGGTTGCGAATTTTGGCGGAATCCCCAGCCACTCTTGTCGCTGCGGTTGAGGGCGACTTATGGGTTGCGCCGGACAACGGCGAGCCGTTGCATGTAACGCCCGGCGGCGTCGCCGTAACGCGGGCGCCGGACCATTACAACGTCGTGGGCGCGCTCGATACAAAGCCGGAAATTATCATCCATCCCGAACAGCGCTGCTGCGACCTTGAAGGAAATTCCGTACTCGAAGAAATGACTCACGGCGTGCGCACCTGGGGGAACGATCCGGAGGGCGAATGCATCTTTGTTGTTGGCGCGTATGAGCATTTGAGCACGGTAAGCGACAAACTTGCAAAGACGCTACCTCCAGTTTTAGCGCTCAATAAGGACGATTGGGACTCGCCGCTAGTTCCTATCCTCGTTGACGAGGTGACAAAGGACGAACCGGGCCAAGCTGCTGTTCTCGATCGACTGCTCGATCTTTTGTTGACAGCTGTTCTGAAAGCATGGGCTGCCAAGCAAGATTCGGATCGCCCTGCCTGGTGGCAGTCGCAGGGCGATCCGATTGTAGAGCGGGCGCTTCAGCTAATTCATGGGGACCCGGCATATGCGTGGACTTTAGACAAGCTTGCCGCGAAAACGAATGCATCGCGTGCGTCTCTCGCCCGCCGCTTCAATGATATTGTCGGCGAACCGCCAATGACGTTTCTCAAGAATTGGCGCATGGCGCTTGCTGAAGACTTGCTCTGTCGGCCGGAGGAAACTGTGGGAACCGTCTCGGAAAAAGTCGGCTACAGCAGCCCATTTGCGTTCAGCTCGGCGTTCAAAAGGATTAAAGGCGAAAGCCCTTACGAATATCGCGCTCGAGCGCGATAGATCCGAAGGCTGGCGCTTCTTTCTATGTCCCCTTTTGCGCGCGAAGAGGGCTACGACGTTGTCATGGTGGCGTGCCGAGATTAACTGGCTCAATGTTGTAGCCGTGTCAGATGCACTGGCGCCTCAACCGGATCGGCGCCGGCGGATTGGAGCGCAGTATTAAAGCGCGACAAGTCTTCACCCAAGAACTGTTCCATGTCTGACAAAACATCCGCGTAATCGGCCGAGTACCGTTCGAATAATTCACGCTGCGCTTTGGTCGGTTTTCCTTCGCCGGTAGCGACGCGCCTTGCTAATGTGTAAAGCTTGTCATCCAATCTGACAGGAATGGCATGATACTGCATCCGATACTCAACCTCATATGCTGTCAAGACAGCTTCCATGTCGTAAAGCGCTTCATCGAGGTTGGATACTAACTCTTCAAACTCATTCTCGGCGCCGGCATATTTGTAAATGTCGTCACGCAATTCTCTTATGGCCAATACAGTGCGGTTGATATCCGTTATCCGATCACGAATCGCTATTGCTAAATCGAACTGTTCTTTCAACTCCCGGTTTGAGACCTGGCTGTTCGGATTTCGCAGCAAGGAAAACTCCTGCGCAAACACTTCACCGTCTACAATAAGCTCAACACGATAGTCACCTGGCAGCGCTAAAGGCCCAATCTGTCGGTTTGATCGCGTTGGGTGACCTTTTAATTCCTCAGCGCCAGGATACCGCTGATCGGTCCAAATGAAGCGATTTAAACCGGCTTTGTTGGAAACCTCTTCAAATGTCTCGATAACGGCGCCGGTCGAATCTCGAAACCGAAGGGAGATTTCTTGGGCCGATTCGGTAAGATTATATGTAACGTAGACGCCATAGGGCTGCGGTGAGGCAAGCAATGCCCCACGATTGACCGGCCGCCATCGCGGGGTGTCTCGCGGCTTAAATAGATGCGCGCCAAACTCTTCCTTGTCAGTCATTTGATGGAAGACCGAAATGTCATCAAGGATCCAATAGCCCCGGCCATGCGTCGCAACGACCAAGTCTTGATTCTTGATTAACAAGTCATGGATTGGCGTATGCGGAAGATTGTATTGCAGCGGCTTCCAGTCTGCGCCGTCGTTTAGCGAGTAATAGATAGAGGTTTCGGTCCCGGCAAAAAGAAGCCCGCTCCGTTCGGGGTCCGTGCGCACAACACGCACGAAATCATCAGCAGGCAGACCGGCATCAATTCGCGCCCACGTTTCACCGTAATCGTTGGTCTTGTAGATGTAGGGCCGCATGTCGTCGACTTTGTACCTAGTCGCCGCGACATAGGCGGCTCCGGGGTCGAAAGGCGACGGATCAATGCGCGACACTAGCGTGCGTGGCGGAAGATCAGGCGGGGTAACATTTTCCCATGAACGCCCATCATTTCGAGTAACGTGGATAAGGCCGTCATCTGATCCTGTCCAGATGAGACCTTTCTTAAGCGGCGACTCTGCGATCGTGTAGAGCGTTGCGTTCCAATTATCTCCGTTGCTATCTCGGGTAATAGGCCCCCAGTAGGGGCCGTTGTCAGACGTATCGCGCCCGCGCAGAGGCGTTTTCTCGAGAGTCTCCGGCTCGGCGGCGGTTAAATCCGGACTGATCACCTTCCAGCTAATGCCTTCGTCGGTCGACTTGTGCACATATTGCGAACCTGCATATAGGGCGCCGCTGTGATCGGACCTGACGATGGGAAAGACCCAAAAAAACCGAAACTCCTGATCCGCCGTGCCCCAACCATAGTGCAGTTCATCACTCGGGGAGATATAACGCATGTTATCCGCACGCTGATCGACACGGTGCATCCAATGATGGTTCCCGACGAACAGCACGGTCGGATCGTCGGGATCGAAGACTGTGTGGCCGTCCTCCGAACCAATCGTCCGCTGCTCATAAGCTACGCCGTTCCGCCCGCCGCGCGGGCGGCTTGAGACCTTGTATGAGCCCCAGTCCTGAACCGATCCGTAAAGCCAGTAGGGAAACTGATTGTCGATGCTTAGCGTATACATCTGCGCGGTCGGCTGATTGTGATTTCCAGACCAGGTCTTCCCACCATTTAGACTGATCAGGGCTCCGTGATCTTGCCCATCAACGAGAATGTCGCTGTTGTCAGGGTCTATCCAAAGGTCGTGATGATCGCTCTGTAAGTTCGCCTCAGAGAGGTCGTTCATATCGACAAAAGTGGCGCCGCCGTCGTCACTTCGGAAAAGTTCCTCTGCGAGCACGTAAACGCGATCAGCGTTACTGGGGTCGCCCTGCATATGCATGTAGTAATAAGCGCGCGCGAAGAGCTTGATATCGTCCGTCATGAATTGCCAGGCGTCGCCGCCGTCGTCTGAGCGATAAAGCCCCTTACCCGCATCTGACGATATCAATGCATAGACGCGGCCTTGTTGCGCTTCCGTAATGGCAAGACCGATGCGTTCGCGAACAGATGCTTTCGGCAGTCCAGGCTTATCGGTTATCTCCTCCCAACTATCGCCACCATCTTTGGAGCGATAAATTCTACTCCCCTCGCCGCCGCTGCGAATGCCCCATGGAAATCGCTGCACTTCCCAGGTAGCGGCATAGATGAGATTTGGACGCTTTCGATCCATGACGAGATCAATGACGCCTGATCTCTCGTCCTGAAAAAGAATCTGTTCCCACGTCTTGCCGCCGTCTTTAGTACGGTAGACGCCACGTTCGGGATTTGGTCCTGCGAAATGACCGAGCGCCGCAACATAAACAATGTCTGGATTTGTAGGGTGAATGATAATGCGCGGGATCTGCCGCGTTTCCTTCAGACCGACATTGACCCAGGTCTTGCCGCCATCGGATGATTTATAAACACCGTCGCCATGAGAAACGTCGCCGCGCAAGGCGTGCTCACCCGTTCCCACATATATAATGTCTGGATTGGTTCGGGAGATATCAATGGCGCCGATCGATCCGGTCCTGAAATATCCATCTGAGATATTGAACCAGTTGTTCCCTGCATCAGGCGTCATCCATACGCCGCCGCCCGTATAGCCTGCATAGAATTTGTTTTTGTTTGTTGGGTGCCCGACGACAGCATTCACCCGCCCGCCAATCATCGGCCCGACGAACCGCCAAGTCAGTGTTTGAAACTCAGACTCATCATCTTGTGTCTCCGCTTTCACAGCACTCGGCGCCCAGGCGCACAATACCGCACAGGCGCACGCAAGAAACAAACGGACCATCATACTCACTCTCCCGCGGCGTAATCAGATAATTTGTTTTCTTTTTGCGTTTCTTGGTCGGACAATATGGTTGTCCAAACCAGATCGCCCATGACGTTGACCGTCGTGCTGCCCATGTCGATCAATCGGTAAATTCCTGCGACGATGCCGGCAATCTCTACCGGCAGATTGAAGGCTTCAACAAAGATCAAAGCAATGACCAGCCCGCCGCCGGGAATACCTCCTGAGCCTTCAGACAAAAGGAGTCCGATTAGGACGATCGTAATCGCTTGCGTCAGCGTGAATTCAACCCCCGCCGCTTGCGCCGTGAACAAAAGCACCGTCGCCAACATGATCGACGTGCCGTCCTTGTTTAATTGCGCGCCGAGGGGAAGCGTAAAACTATAAACATTTTGCGGCAGCTTTAGCCGTTTCTCAGACACTTCCATCGCAACAACTAGACTCGCGAGACTACTGCAAGTGGCTGCCGTTGTTGCATAAAGAGGCGCCGTTGATTGCAGCCAGCGAAGAGGATTACGGCCCGAAAGCAACACCAACATGGTCATGTAGAAGAATGTCATGATGAGCTGCGTAAACCAAACAGTGCCGATGAACCGCGCCAACGGACCAAAGACAGCGTCGCCATATTCTCCGACCGTATTTGCCGCAAGCGCACCGACGCCGATCGGGCCGAAATAGAGTATAACGCCGACGAGTTTGCGCAGAAGTTCAGCAATCAGCGCAAACAAGTCCTGCAGTTTTGATTTCTGCTCCGATGGCAGCATCAACGTCGTTATGCCAATAAAAATAGCAAAAACGACAACTTTGCCGATGTCTCCTTCAGCAAAAGCCTGAAACACATTCTCCGGAAAGAGATTAAGTATAACATCAACGACGGCGGGCACTTCACCGAATTCATCGCTTACTTCTTCGGTGAGCTGCATGCCGACACCGGGCTTTAAGAGGCTCGCCATCGTAAGCCCGAGCGTCAGCGCAGCAGCCGTCGTCGTCAGATAGTATGCGAATGTTCTAAGGCCCAATCGTCCCAGAATTGCGAGATTCGAAAGACTGGTAATGCCTGCGATTAAGTTAAAGAACACCAGCGGGACGGCAGCCATCAACAATAGCCTGATAAAAAGATCACCGATTGGCGCAACAACGGTCGCACGCTCGCCAAATATGATACCGGCAAGGATCCCAATGCCCATCCAGATCAGAATCTTAAGACCGAGAGACCTGTTCGTATAGAAAGCGAAAGGTCCGTTGTCCTTTTTTATTGCATCGTCAACGTTTGTCGCGGTCATCGCTCAAAATCTCGAATGTTCTTTCCATCAGAATGTCGTAATAGTCGGCGTAATTCTCGGCCGTAAGCGGGATGTACTCATCGACTGCCGCGGGATTGCCCTCCAAGACCTGCCCGTTCGGGCGGATCGTGTGGCCAATGTTCCACATGTATTCGACCACGGGTTCTTCAGTTCCGGGCCAAGTCAGCGTTTCTTCCCATTCCCACGTGTTCGAATAACCGCCGGCAGGCATGCCAAGGATTGTACACAGACCATTGTCCGCAACGATGGCGGCAAACTGATCTAAATGGGATCCGCCTCGCGGCGACAGCCAACACACCATCTTGCCTCTAAAATGCGTGTCTGCTGGATAAAGAACACCGTCCGAGTATTTCGGCGCATGTGCGAGCTTAAAAGGAACATCGTTCGAATAGACCTGACCGGCCTTTATCCCTTTTGTGACGTCGTCCAACAACCAGTCCATGAGCCAGGCGGGATCACCAACCAACTCTGGCGATCCATCACTCATTGTCTGTCTACGGTCGAACTGTTCCTTCCGCTCAGCGATAAACAATGGAATGACGTCGCTTATGCGCACATTTCCGAATGTCGTTTTGAACGGCTTTGATTGAAGACGTTGAATGGCGTAGGCGCCGCGGCCGCCGCCCCGCGAATACGTACCATCCCAGATAACGTCATGGTCCAGCAGCCCTTCACGGTCCGCATAAGCCATGACGGCGTCCATGGCTTCCACAATGTCGCTCCGGAATCCGTACCAATCGAAAATGACGACCTTGCGGTCATCTGTCGGCCGGTAGAAATCGAATGACGTAAAGTCGAGGACCTTTTCGAAGCCTGGGTAAGTCTGATCTCCGACGCCGCGAAATTCAATCTCAGCCGGGTCTTTGTATGGCGCAGAGACAGAATACTGGCGACCGCGATTTGGCTTCAAAACAAGATCAAAACTGTCGCGGTAAAATGCGTCCGGCAATAATGTAGATTTGACGTTCGCACTACGCACAAAACGCATTTTAAAAGAAGCATCGGTTGAGGCGCGGTGATAGAGCCGCGTACTCTTAACATATTCGGCGGCCGGCACGCCATTGATCGACACGACGCGGTCGCCAATGGAAAGCCGTTCTCCCCCTTCGATATCAGAAATGTCGGCGCTAAAATCTGCGACAAAGAGCGCCGGCTCTTGCTCGCTGAAATCAAACATTAGGTGGATTGGCGCTGCGAGCGGCGGGTGTTCCTTCAGGGCCAGTCCGCCTTCAACCGGCGTCACCGATAAATGGCCGTCATATCGAACGTTCGATAGTCTTGTAATGGCATAGAACAACGCTTCATCTGTTTCGGCGCTGATGAATTCCTCACGGAACGGCTCGAACGCTTCCGGGAAGGAAACGCCGTTTACCTTGTTCTTATGTGGCGACCAGGCTTCTCGCGCCATGGTCTTTTCCACGATCATATCAAACAACGCCTCGCGCGCTGCAACGTCTTTCACGTCGGCAGCGGCTTGCGCTGTCATAGCCAAGAAAGAGATTCCTAGAATGCAAAGTCGTAAAGCCATAAAGCAGGTGTCTGTCCTGTGGATTGCGTGTCTTTACCTATACAATAGATAGCCGCAGCCGACGAAATACATCTTTATACGTCAACTGCGGCCATATCCCCCGCTGCCAATTAGCGCCCAAATTTGACACACGGCTCTCGGTTTAACAACGCGCCTATAGGTCGATCTCAATACCAAACTCCAGCCACCAGCCATTAAGTTCAGTTTCTCGGAACGTATTCACGTCTCCGCTACGCAATCGGCGCAGCAGGCGATCGTTGAAATTATTCCCTTCGATTGTCAGCTCGACATTTTCTCTAACCGCATACTGAACTTTCGCGCCCCATCTGCTGAAATCGCGGTCGTAAACTGACTGATCAACAACAGGGCTGGTATCCTCAAAAACGCTATCGTTAAGAAAACCTTTGGAGAAGGCGTTCGTTATCCTCGCCTTGAACGGACCGTCCTCATAGGCAAGCGTTACGTTACCTGACAGCGGCGATTGGCCAACGAAAGGAAATGTCACCACCGCATCGAGAACTTCATCGTCGAACAACGGAATATCTTGCTCGGAATCAGTCCAGGTCACATTTGCATCGACACCGAAGTTGCTCAGGAACCCGGGAAGCTCTGTGAACTTTTTCGAGTAGGACGCTTCAATGCCGAGGATTTCGCCACTCGATTCCGAATTCACTGTGAGCGTGGTCAGCCCAAATTCACCGGTAAGAAACGCTGGATCAACAAGCGTCGCCACAGCCTGCGGTAGCGCAGCGGCGCTCACGTCTTCTTGGATCGCATTGTCAACGGTGATGTCCGAGATTTCTTTGTAGAAAAACGCGACGCCAATATATCCCAATGTGTGGGAGTACCAGTCCAAGCTGACTTCATAATTCCAGGAAATCAAAGGCGTTAGGTTAGGATTACCGATTGAAAGCGTAACCGACTGCGCGGCCGCCGTAGGATCGGCAAGATCGATTGTCGCTTCGACGCTTCCCGCCGGGATTAGGTCATTGAAGTTCGGTCTTCGAAGTGTTTTCGCTGCTGATGCTCTAAAAATGAGCTCATCGGTCAGATCATACCGAGCGTGAATGCTGGGAAAAACATTCGTGTAGCTTTGCGAGCCTGACACCGCTGTGACGGCCTCAATGTCCACAAATCCGCCCGCAGCCTCTTCGATTTCGGCTTCTTGAAACGCATCAATGGATAGTTCCGTATGCTCGACGCGAACACCGCCAAGCAGAGTCAACGGGCCCGTTTCGTATAGAAACTCGAAATATCCCGCATAAACGTCTTCATTCGCAATGCTATCACCTCCGAGAAGGTCTGCATCGCCGGGCGTGTCAAACACCACCCCTAATACTCCTTCAGGATCGGCCGTTGCGTCTTTAATAAAGTCCAGCGACGTACCGAAACCAAAATCGTAAAGTCCGTTAAAGAATTCCGGACTTATGTCGGCAACTGCCAATCCCGGAACATCGCCGAACGTGGCGTATAGATCTGGATTATATTCGATATCGTTTTCGTCTATTTCACGATTACGCAATGTTGCGCGTCCGCCGATCGACAGGGTTAACGGGTTTGAAAAAAGCTCTGTATTGTGACGAAGATCTCCGCTGATCGTATACACTTCATCAAAGCGGCGATCTTCATCAATTTGAAAATCATCAAAATCAACTGTGAATGGATCACCGATGACATCGTCACCGCCAATAATGGTCACAATCGGGGTTTGTGGATCTCCCGTCGCATCAAACAAGAAATCAGTGACGCCGCCTTCTCCATTCAACCGGTCACGTTCACGATATTCCGTAGTTCGCGAGTAGCCGGCATTCAACTGGACTTCCCAGGTATCGCCGAAGTACTCATATCCAAGCGCGCCGATCCAAAAGTTTTGCGGCGTAAAATCACGCTGGAACTGTTGATCGGTCGCCTCATCGGAACCAAGGAAATTCCCGCGCACGACCGACGGATAGCGTGTAACCGCTGTGCCGTCTTCCAAGAATTTCTGATCAGCGATACTACCGAACGGCATGCGGGCGGCAACGACGAGATCAGTATCATCTGACACAGCGCCGGCGCCGTCTTCCAGCTCGAATTCTTTCAGAAGACGAAATTCATCTTCTTCAAACCGTGAAAAGTTCAACTGCGCGAATAAGCGACTCTGATCAGACGGCGTCCACTCCATGACGCCGCCGAGTGAAATTCGCTCGCGCCTGACTTCTTGATTTCGAAGCTCCAGGCTGTCGATAACCCAAACTTCATCACCAAAACCAAGATCGACAAAATCAGCGCCGGTGGTTCCATCCTCTAGGTCAAGGTCGGTCGTCTCGATCGTTTCAGCCAAAAGATCGCGAACCTCATAGCTCGCATTCAGCGCAATCCCAAACTGATCATTATCACCAAAAACAAACCCTGTATTGGCGCGTGTGCGGATTCGCTTACCTCCCCCTAAATCATGAAACCCGCCGCGGAATGAAATCGCCGTACTCGGATCACCGTCACCGAGGATTGTTGGCGTGGTCAATTGAATTGAACCGCCGACGGAATTGGCAGGGAGCGAAGGCGTAGTGGACTTCGTTACTTCAATCCGCGCCAATGCACCCGGCGGAAACACGTCCAAAGGCACCGATAAACCGTTGCTCTCTGGGCTTCCAAGTTGCAAGCCGTTAAGGGTGACCTGATTGAATGTTGAATTCGCCCCGCGAATTGAGACAAATCGCCCCTCGCCGCGGTCCTCATCGATATAAACGCCCGGCAAACGCTGAATGGCTTCCGCCGCGTTGATATCCGGCAGGTCATTTGCGTCTTCGGTTTCGATAACACTCTTTTTGTTGACAGAGTCCCGCTCGAGCTGAAGTCCAAGCGTGCGTTCACCAATGACGACAATCTGATCGACGGGCTCTCCTTCGGTCCCCTCTAAATCTTGGGCGACGGCGTGCGAATGAGCGAGAGCGCCAAGGGCGACTCCAGACAGCATTCTCAACTTTTTCTTGCATTGCAACATTACAATCCCTCCCTGCGCGAAACGCGATAAACAGCTCTGAGTGTCGAATCGATCGACATTTTCTGCCCTTTTGCGACAATGGCAGTCGTTATTGACACATGTCAACAAAAATTTGACATGTGTCAGTTTATGGGTGATCAGTATCGGTAATTGTGGTTGGGTGAATTTGTACGATGGCGTAAACAAATCGCCCAACACAGCCGCCACAGCATTCGGTTGGCAAAAGGCCGCGAAAGCGAATTCAGATGCGAAAAGAACCGGCGCAAAAACGAAGCACGAGCAAGGTCGATGATATACTGAAAGCCGCAGAGGAATTGCTGCTAGAGAAATCGATTGAGGAAATCACGACAACAATGATTGCCGAACGCGCAGGCGTAACCCGTACCTCAATGTATCATTTTTTCCCTTCCAAGATCGACGTGTTTGATGCATTGACGGAGCGCTATTATGCGCAGCTGCGTGAACACATAATTTCATTTTTCGATCCGCGTAAGCAGGAAGAATATCATCAAGCGTGGATCGGCGTATCTGGCGTCTACAAAGAGTTCTTTGAAGAAACACCAGCAGCGGCAGTGTTACTTCTTGGCCGCAAAGGCGCCAAACAGGCAATATTCGGAGACAATGCATCCGAAGAAAAACTCGCCACAGATATCAGCCAACTCATGGCGCGCCACACCAACCTGTCACAACTGACGCAAGGCCACCCGCCAGAGCCAGACTTTTTTCAGTTCGTCCTCCGTTTTATGACGTCACTATTTTCTGCCGGCGTCAGAAAAGAAGGCGTCATTTCTAAAAAGACTGAGGAAGAAGTGCGCAAGGCAACTATAGCTTACATGGATGCAAACCTGAAAAAGAACTAGCTGGCGCGCAATAACTGCACTCGTCGAACTTATAACAGCTTTTTCAAGCGACCGGTGCAATCCCAGACAACCAAACGAGACATGAAAACGATGAAGACAGCAGTTTCACGACCAAAAATCGTTGATAAGTTTCAATCGTTTCGCGAGGGTTTTCCGGCGCTCAAAGCAAAAACATATTTGTCAATTTGCGAAAAGACTATTCTTCATGATGTTGTCCGTGAGAATGTCGATTCATTTCTTGATCATCTGGCAAATGCCTCAACAGACCGACATGGCCATGAAGGCAAGGTGAATAGCGCGCGCGAAAAATTCGCTCAGCTAGTGAATGCTCACCCCTCTTCAATTGCGGCAATCCGGAATGTTTCAGATGGCGTCAACAGCATCGCTTGGGCGTTGCCAATAGGCGAGCACAACAACATTGTCGTTAGCGCAGACGCCGAACATCCAAACAACCTTTACCCCTGGCTACGGCTTAAACGCCGAGGGTCCGAACTACGACTCGTCAAACCTTTGCCTGACGGGGCTATCGATGTCGACGCAATGATAGACGCCATCGACCACGATACTAAAATTGTCAGCTGCGCGAGCGTCACATTCGCGCCAGGACATAGAACAAACATACATAAACTGGGTGAAGCCTGCCGGGCCAGGGACGTGTTTCTGCTTGTCGATGGCGTACAATCCGCTGGCGTACTTGCACATGATTTTTCAGCGGAACCAATAGATGGCTTTGCCACCTCCACTTCCAAAGCGCTGCTTGGTCTTTACGGCTTTGGTTTCTTATATGTTTCTCAGAAATGGATCGACCGGCTAGAGCCAGCCTATTTGTCGCGCCCTGCAGCGCTCATGCAGACAGATGATCATTCAGCAATGGGGTCACTCGATTACGAATTGCAACCCGATGCGCGGCGTTTCGAAGTCGGAAGTTACAATCTCGCCGGCGCTTATGCAGCAGATGCATCTTTGCAACTTTTGCTGGATCTTGGCGCTGATGCAGTCGAACAGCGAGCGTTGCAGGTTGCTCAGCTGCTCAATGAAAGCATCTCTTCTCTAGGTTTACCCGCAGCTGTCCCATCGGATGGAACAGCGCAATCCCATATCGTCACTTTCGGTGAGATCGACGCAGGTGGCCACGGCTTTTCCACCAACCCAATCATTGAGCGTATGTCTGATCACCTTACGGAAGCTAAAGTAGCTCATACAATTAGACGAGGTCAGTTACGTTTCGGCGTACACGTATATAATAATGAGGATGACATTACACAAACTGCGGCTGCTATTCGTGACGCCATTGGACAAAATTAATTCTGCAAGCACGTCGACAATCCTCATTGACCTATTTGCGGGTGAGGGCCAATTTCACTACGGGTAGCCTGAATTTCTAATGTCCGCTCTTGCGCGCGACTCGGACATTGCAACCAGCCCGCAGAGAGGACATGGATGCGCACAAAAACAGGGCTCTTCGCCGAAGGGCGAGGCAGCTGGTTTACAAACCGGCCATGCGCATTAAATCCAGCCGTCGGTCTTCAATTTGCGCTGTAACTCTTTCGCGCGTATTTGAGTCGCCTTGTTCGCAACTTATCCCACAGTCTTCCGTACCGTCGGCTTTGTAAGTATTGGTAAAATATACAGAGTATGCATCTATTAGTAGCGAGCTAAAGCGCTCAATATTTTTCAGGACAATACTATGCTGGTATTCGAGAGTGAACGTATATGCCACTAATACTTCGTTTCATTTCTGTAGCTCAAGCAATGAAATGAAATGGCCAAGCAATCCCAAGCTTAAAGAACTACGTCTTCCAATGACCGGAGCCGCTTTCGGCGCATGTTTTCAGCGACATCAGGAGCTTCTGACTGACGGATCGTGTCAAATCGTTTAAACTCGGAGAAATCCATTCCGGTGCGATCCTCGAGTTCAGAGACAGGCACCCTGAACTCTTCAACATCCACACTGGCATTAGAATCGGGACGTGACAGGCGGCCTCCACGCTCCTCATTCAGCATGCTCTCCTGACTGGCGATCAGCGCAACAACCTTCTTTGTTCGCCTTTTTCGCCAGAACACCAGTTTCCAGAATGCAATTGGAATCATCACATCGTCGGCGAACACCGCAGAATTCTCGTCTACCCCATCGGTGAAGAGCGGTCCTTGCAATACTGAAACACGCGTATCAACTGTATTGTCTGAGACGCCTTTTTCTAAAACGTAGCGCTCAATTCCCTGCCATATTTCCGTTGACTGATTAAATCGCCATTGTTGGGGTGTGCAATTAGTGAAATGGAATGTATCTGCGTTTGCTCTCTTTGCCTCCTTCACGCTCCCCCATGTGGGATCATTTCTACGGGTCAAATGGCCTCTGTCAAATATGTGTGACCAGCCACTGTAGAAATCCTGATCGATAAACGCACCCCGATCAATCCGGCGCTCAATGTACCAGCTCTCTCCCTCGCGCCGCGGTTCGCCGGTTTCGCGGTCAATTGCTCTATAGGTGGCGTCGTCGATATTGGTGGCAGTGACGAGAGCGAACCGTGTTTCAGAATCCATCACAACGCTGAAATTTTGATATTTCAAAATGCCGGATTTGTGATTGCGTTGGCTTTCTTTCAATGGCTGTATGCGTCTTTTAACTGGCTGAAGAATATCAGCTAGCGATGCGTCAAACCCGTCGATGAAAGCCTCATCGAAACCGTTTCGATTGCTGTAATCGCGGTCAAGTCTTTTTCCTTCTCTTGAGGAAAGTATAGGTAAACGCGAAGTGGTAGTATCCGCGCTAGGCATGGTGCGAGCACGCCCGGAATAGCCGTCGGCAATGGCGGCGCCGGGAATTCGCACTGTCACCTGGAGCGGAATGGTGAACGTCGCGTCGCCCTCGTCAACGATGGAGCGGGGCTGGTTCCGATAACTCATATTATGCTCCTCCTTAACCTCGTTCTGCCTGGAGATAACGGCGCTTTCGATTCCATTGATCCTACGCCGTTCTACGGTTGGAGAAGGTTGTCGATTGTCCTGAAATAGATTGAGCGCTTCCTGTAGAAGTTCCATTCTAGGAGATAGAAGATCAGGCAATTCGTCTTCCAACCGTTCGTAGATCTGGCTGATCCGGACACCTTGATTGATCTCTTCTGGTATCTCATCACCATCTTCGTCAACACGCCCCGACGGCGCACCGTAGTGATGTAACGCAACCACGTCCCAATCATCATTGAAAACTGGTGCTCCAGAGGAGCCTTTGAGCGTATCAGTTCGATATAGAAGATACTTCGCGGTTCTGTTGGTCACAATGTTATTGCGAACTGCAACCTTCTTCAGCGCCCCGCCAGGATGCTGAATGATATTCGCGTTCATACCCTTTTGATGCCGATCCCTCGACTTGCTCAGTGGCGAATATCCGAATTCTGATGGATCACCAGGTCCGCTAATTTTTTCGCCCAGCGCGATCAGCGCAAAGTCTAAATCCAACTCGTCGCTATAGAGATCAAACGCTTCAGGGTCTAGCCTTAACACTGTAGGTACTCGCCGAGCGTTGTTGCGATCGAGTTCGTAGTCAAATGTAATCGTCGCGGCGTTCGCATGCGCGCGATCAAGAATGACGTGCTGATTAGTCAGAAATAATCTTGGGCTGATTAAAAATCCCGTACCGGAATCTGTCACGCCATCGATATCGACCTCGACACGAGCAATGCAGCGGCGAACATCAGAGCCCTCATTGAGGAATGCGACTGATTGAAGATCTAGGGTGTCACCCTGTTTAGATTCGCGCGAACTAATGCGTCTTGCGGCATCAGCGGCCAGTTTGAGTTCGCGAATTTGAAAATCAGCCCGCCTTACAGGATCGGTCTCCGCAGCCCGCCAGTCGCCTTTAGCAACCTGTTTTAAGACGCTTGCTCTTTCTTCCGCGGTTTCGTCTATCAATTCTTTGAATTGTTCAATTGTCTTTTTGCGCACGACACCTGACGAAACCCCGATGGCGCAGCCACCGTTTATGTAACCATGAGATTGGCTCCGATGGAAGGCCGGTCCGGCTGTAGCCTCCACATAGCGGAGGCCGGATCGGCCGGGCGGATGGCTTCCGGAGCTGGCGGTCTGTACCCCAATGATGTGTGAGGGCGTACCGTGTTGTAATGACGCCGCCAGTTTTCGATGATAATTTTGGCTTCGATCAGATGATTGAAGAGTTCTGGTTTCAGGCACTCATCCTGTAGTCGGCCGTTGAAAGATTCATTGTATCCGTTCTCCCATGGGCTTCCGGGTTCGATATAAAGCGTCTTGGCGCCGATCTTTGACAGCCATTCCTGGACGGCGTTGGCCCGGAACTCTCCGCCATTGTCGCTGCGAATGTGTTCGGGAACGCCGCGTTGGACCATCAGTTCGCCGAGTACTTCAAGAACGTTCCGGCTGTTGAGGCGACGTTCGACCCTGATCGCCAAACATTCACGGGTGAACTCGTCGATCACGGTGAGCATGCGGAACTTGCGGCCGTCACGGGTGCGATCCTGAACAAAATCATACGCCCACACATGGTTTCGATATTGCGGCCGGAGCCGGATGCACGAGCCGTCATTCAGCCATAGTCTTCCTCGTTTTGGTTGTTTCTGCGGTACTTTCAGGCCCTCGCGCCGCCATATCCGGAAGACGCGCTTGTGGTTTACACGCCAACCGTCAGCATTAAGAAGCGCTGTGATCCGCTTATAGCCATAGCGGCCGTAGATGCTCGCCAGTTCAACGATGGCGAATGTCAGCGCATCTTCGTCATCAGCTTTCTGCGGCTTGCGCCATTGGGTCGAGCGGTGCTGTTTCAGCAGGCGGCAAGCCCGGCGTTCGGAAACGCCAAGCTTGTTACAAGCATGTTCAATAAACGCGCGTTTGCGTGAAGGCGTTAGAAGTTTCCCGAAGCAGCTTCCTTCAATATCGCCTTGTCAAGTTCAGCGTCCGCCAGCAAGCGCTTCA
>JANQOV010000034.1 GCA_028285645.1 Hyphococcus sp. | reverse complement strand
CGGGCAGGCTAGTCGCGTCATGGACAAGGCGCATGCCGCGCCCGCCGCCGCCCGACGCCATCAGACTGGCGCGCAGCGAAGCGGAAAACGCGTTCGGCTCCGGCGACTTAATCCTCGAGCGCGCCATCATCGAGCCGCGCCATGTTGAAATACAAGTGTTCGCGGACAAGTTCGGCGCGACAATCCATCTTGGCGAGCGAGATTGCTCTGTACAAAGACGCCATCAGAAAGTCATTGAAGAAGCGCCCTGCCCTGTGATGACGCCCGACTTGCGGGAAAAAATGGGCGCAGCGGCGGTGAAAGCCGCACAAGACATCAATTATGTCGGCGCCGGCACTGTTGAATTCCTGCTCGATGCGAATGGTGCGTTCTATTTTCTTGAGATGAACACTCGCCTGCAGGTTGAACACCCGGTAACGGAAATGGTGACGGGGCTTGATCTTGTCGCCCTGCAAATTCGCGTCGCTTCGGGCGAACCGCTGGGACTTGAGCAATCTGATATAGCGCTGGAGGGTCACGCCATTGAAGCGCGGCTTTACGCAGAAGATCCGTCTCAGGATTTTCTGCCGGCAACGGGGCCTGTCGACCTGTGGCGGCCGACGGTCGGCGATGGCGTCCGCATTGACGCCGGCGTTGAAACCGGCGGCGAGGTGTCGCCGTTTTACGATCCCATGCTTGCGAAAGTCATCGCTCATGGCGCAACCCGCGACGAGGCGCGCCGCAAACTTGTCGCCGGCCTTTGCGATACAGCGTTGTTTGGCGTGACAACCAACACTGCCTTTCTGATTGAAGCGTTGGAACGCCCGCTCTTTGTATCGGGAGAGGCAACAACAGCGTTTATCGAACAGAGCTTTTCGCCGGAAGACCTTAGTCCTTCGCCCCTTGCCTCGCGAGACGCTGCAATCGGCGCTGTCCTGCTTTATGTGCTTGGCCGCGATGCCGCTGCAGGCAACGCCATTGGCGTTTCACCAACAATATTGAACTGGTCGAGTGCCACGCCTTTGTCGGTCCCTTATCGATTTTCTTATGGAGATGATGAAACCACGATCACGATAACGCCGCAGGCGGAGCAGACGTTTTCAGCCGCTGATGGCGATACCGCGTTCTCGATCGAACTCCTGCGCGCTAAAAACTATGAAGCCGTTCTGGCGATCGAGGGCGTCCGCATCGAAATCCATTTCAATCATCCGCGGCGCGACTCGTCAGGACAGACCATTCAATTTTCTATAGGCGGCCGCGCTTTCGAGCTCGTCAACTTGAATGGCGTCATCGCCTCAGCCCGCGACAGCGCCGGCGCCGGCGCGGTCGCCGCGCCTATGCACGGCATGCTGCTCGATGTTTTCGTGAAGGCCGGCGACGCGGTGAAAAAAGGCGACAAGCTGGCCGTCCTTGAAGCGATGAAAATGCAGCACGAACTTATGGCCGATATCGATGGCGAGATTGAAGCGGTGCATTTTGAACCCGGCGTTCAAGTGGCGGCCGATTCGCTATTGATGAATATCGTCGCGGCAGACGACTAGGCTCACGGAAACGAGTCTTCCATCGCCAACAGTAATGCCAGTTGCTACATAATTTTCAGCGACACGAGAACTTCGTCGGAACGGTCGGCGCCGCTTTCGAAACCTGACGCATATCCAACCGACAACGTCATCGGCAAGCGATGAACAAAGGTGAAGTTGAAATCGACCTGCCCGCCAACAGAATAAACGGTTCTGTCCGCAGCGCCGCCCGGCTCTGCAAAAAGGACGCCGCCAAAAATTGCCGGTCGCGCTGACCCGAGAAATAAACTTGGCACGCCGATTTCTTCAAACCGCACCGGCGGCAGGTTCCACTCGGCAACGGATTTTATGAAATCCTGCGCAGGGATCTCATCAATATCAAAGCCGGGAAAGGTGTGATATTCGCGGTATCGCTTAACCTCGCCGTCATCCACATAGTTGTTTTTAAAGCCGCCGAAATAATAACTCGCAAGGGGATTGATGTCGTCGCCGGTCGAAATGCCAGCTGCGTTATAAAACCAGAACGAAGAGTTCTTGATCGGCAACGCAAACCCGAAATCAACGCCGCCGCGCAGCTTCGTTGCTGTCAGTCCCGACGCCCGGTCGACGCTGGCGGCAACGTCCCAACGCCAACCCTTCTCGTGATCAACGCTGCCGAGGGACTTTCTGGTGTTTGTGTAGCGAAGGCCAACTTTCCCGGAGAAAATTTCATCAAACGCGATTTGAACGTTCTGGTTCGCCGGCAGCGTATCAAGGCCGGTATAATATCCGACATCAGCGGTAAAGGTGAGCTCCCGCGGCGAATCGTAAATCACGGCTTTCTTGTAGCCCAGAAGGAACGCGTCGCCCCTGCGCGCGCGTTTCGTTGGCCCGAAGAGATCGTAAAAATCCGCATCATTGTGCCAGTAGCGGGCGTGCCAGTTGATGCCTTTATATTGGACATCAGCATGGAAACGTTCGCCGCCCGCAACATCGCCGGTCGCTGACCAGGACAACGTGACGTCAAATTGGGTGAACTGCATCGGGTCTTCGAAATTGAAGTGATACCCAAACGCAACGCCATCTTTGTAGCCTTCAATCACTGGATAAGCGGAGCCAAGTCCGATCTTTCGACGCGGTTTGTATTTTGACTGCTCGCGCTCGATTTCATTAAGGTCGATGCTCATTGGCGAACCGACAGACCATTCTTTGACAATGGGGTGTTTTTTAACGACCTCTGTGCCCAAGAACTTAACGGCGCCGACATTTTGCAGCGGTTTGGGATCAATCCGCACAGGCGTAAAGCCCCGGCCTGTATATTCGAAAACAATGAGCGAACCGTCGGGCATCGGGATGGGCCGAAAGAACCCGGTTTCCGCGTTTGAAACGACTTCAATATCGCTGGTCGCAACCTCTAAACGGAAAATGTTTGAAACGCCGGTGTAGTAAGAGCTGCCGAACACATATTTGCCGTCCGGTGAAAAGGCGGCGCCTTCAGGCGTGGCGAGCCCCGGCGAATAACTCGCAACGGCTTCGAACTTTTTGTTCAGCAAGTCTTCAATGCGATAGATGCGTAAGATCTGGTCGCCGTTAATCTGGCCCATGGTCATGGCGAGGAGTTTTCCGTCCGGCGAGATGTCGAGATCATAAAGATCGCCACCATAGGGAAAGGTGTGCACCTGGTTCCATTTGTCATAAGGCGCTGGAATGCGCACCAATGTGGGATAACCGTTTAAATGCCGCACGCCCCATAAAGACTTATCCGCCTTGTTGAATACAAGATCGCCGATCCGCCCGTCCTTGATGCGCATTGTGGTCTTGCCGGTTGCAACATCGAGCTCAATGATGTCGCGGAACTTGTAGTTATCGGTTGTGTACCAGGCCGTATTGCTGTCGGGATCATACGCAAGGGACGTGACGCGGTAGAGCATCGGTCCTTTGATATCTTTAAGGCGCCTGATCTCGCCATCCCGCAAGGAAAGATCGCCTATGTGGGCGACCACGCCGGGATATCGGAACGCGCCAATAAGACTGTTCGTTTGCGGATTTAAGTATGCGCGCGAGACGGAACCAACAGCACGCGGAATGAGCCGTTCGGTTTGCGTGACGGGAAACTGCCGCACCGACTTGAGGTTTTCGCGCTGAAACTCTTTTTCCCAGTCAATCCACTCATCCCAAACATCGGTCAGCTTGCGTTTAAAGACGTGTTTGAAATGCGCTGAATAATAGGCTTTCGAATCTTCGCCGCGCGACAGCCATTCAACGACTTTCTCTGGCGAATACGCGAGCGCAAGGTAGTTAAAAAACCGCGTGCCATAAAGATACGCGTTGACGCCGCCTTGAAAGTCAACTTTCGTCCCTTCCGATACGAGACCGAGTGCCGAATAAAAATGCGCGTCATCGCGCACCATGGAACGGAAAACCATTTCGTCATAAGCGCCCTGGGCGCGGCCGTTGCCGCCAGCCATCCAGGTTTCCATGAACACGGCCGAGCCTTCAAGCCACCAGCGCGGTACGTTGACGCGCGGCGTTGTTAGGAAGTTATAGAGAATGGTTTCCGGGTGGTCTTGCTCCGGCATCGGTTTGCCGCGGAAGACCTTGCGCCAAAAACGATCGCGCTTGTTCCAGACATCCATGGTCGCGACATGAACCAGCTCGTGATTCATCAAAGAATAAACGCGCTCGCTGGCCGTAAATGTCTCAAATGTCCTGCTAAGCGGGGCGACATCAATCATCATTGCGCTGTTCGGCGATGACCGCGCCGCGGCATTTCCGTAGTCGGAGAAATCTTTTAACAAGACCGTGGTTTTGTCCCACGGCTCCCAGTTGAATGTCTCTTCCTGAAATTCAAGGGAATTGTAAAAGCTGCGCGTGACATGGGGCGTCAAATAGGTCTGGGGCGGATCAAAATATAAGAGCCGCAAATCATCGGACTCTTGCAGATCCATTTCGAAGGATTGAGCATTGGCGCCGCCAGCGAGCAACGCCGCACACAGCCCGGCCGCCATAAAATCCCGCATTTGACTACCCCCCGCCTTATGCTCTCCAATGCTAGTATAGCGTTATTCGCCGCAAATTCGAGCAAACAAAAAAGCCGCCAAACTGTTCAGTTTGGCGGCTTTTGCTTGGTGATTCGTATTTTAGTTTTCCCGAATCGCCGCCGCGAAATTCGCGTCGGCAGCCATGGCTGCAAAGTTCGCATCTGCAGCAAGCGCCTGGAAGTTAGCGTCGCTTGCGAGCGCTGCAAACGCTTGCGGATGATTCGCGAGCGCCTGGAATGCATTCGCGTTAGACGCAAGCGCTTGGAAGGCGTCTGCATTCGAGGCAAGCGCCTGGAATGCATTTGCATTCGACGCAAACGCGTTAAAGGCGTTTGCATCACTTGCTAGCGCTTGGAACGCATTTGCATTCGACGCCATCGCAGCAAACGCCTGCGGGTGGCGCGCCATGACAGCAAGCGCATTTGGGTTCTGAGCTAGTGCTCGAAACGCATCTGCATTGGATGCGAGCGCCCGAAAAGCTTCAGCGTTGGAAGCAAGCGCTTGGAAGGCGTCAGCATTCGACGCCAGTGCTCTAAACGCATCGGCATTCGATGCAAGCGCCTGAAAGGCTTGCGCGTCAGCAGCGAGCGCCTGCATAGCGTTTGCGTCCTGCGCAAGCGCCTGGAACGCATCAGCGTTCGACGCCATCGCTTCAAACGAAGCAGCATCGGCCGCAGCCGCAGCGAACGCATTTGCATCTTTTGCATAGGCCGCAAACGCATTCGCGTCACGGGCCATCGCGGCAAACGCATTCGGATGGCTTGCAAGCGCCTGGAAGGCTTGCGGATGCGCAGCCATCGCAGCAAAAGCCTGCGGCTCTGCCGCCATCGCCTGGAAAGCGTCAGCGTTTGCGGCAAGCGCATCAAAAGCGTTTGCGTCTACACCCTGCGCCGCAAAGGCGTTGGCGTCGCGCGCATAAGCGCGGAACGCGGCAGCATCACTTGCAAAGGCGTTAAATGCGTTTGCATCGAACGCGCGCGCGTCAGCCGCCAGCGCTGCCATGGCTTGAGGGTTTCTTGCCAAAGCCTGAAACGCGTTTGCATTCGCCGCCATTGCGTCAAAAGCGTTCGCGTTAGACGCTAGCGCCCGGAACGCTTCAGCATTCGACGCCAATGCCCTAAAGGCTTCAGCGTTTGACGCAAGCGCCCTGAATGCTTGCGCGTCAGCAGCGAGCGCCAGCATTGCGTTTGAATCCTGCGCAAGCGCCTGGAACGCTTCAGCAGCGCCCGCCATCGCGTCAAAACTTTGCGCATCGGCTGCCGCCGCTGCAAAAGCTTGTGCGTCACGACTATACGCTTCAAAAGCGTTTGCGTTTCTCGCCATCACTTCGAATGCTTGCGGATGCCGCGCCAGCGCAGCAAATGCATTGGGGTGGCGCGCCATCGCCTCAAATGCGTGCGGCTGGGATGCGAGCGCCTGGAACGCGTCAGCATTTGCCGCCAGCGCTTCAAAGGCCTGCGCATTCATGCCTTGCGCGTTCTGCGCTTCTGCATTGCCGGCGAGCGCTTGAAATGCTTGCGCGTTCGCGGCAAGCGCCTCAAACGCTTGTGGATGGCTTGCAAGCGCTGCAAACGCTTCTGGTGCGCTCGCCATTGCTTGTAACGCCTGCGGATGTTGCGCCAGCGCTGCGAAGTTTGCATCCGATGCGAGCGCCCTGAAGTTTGGATCATTGACCATGACTTCGAATGCGTCGGTCTGCATGACTTGCGCGACTGTTTCATCGCCGAGCGTTACATCTTCCTCGCTGATCTGATCGCCGCGATAGCGCTCAGCCGCGGCAATCGTGCCGGCGGCGTCGTCCCCGAAGATCGGCGCGTTTTTGGTGTAATAATAAATGCCGGCCGCGACGATGGCGATGCCGCCAACGATCAACAGCGGCGTTGAACTTTTAAGAACAGATTTTCCCATGTCCTTGTACCTCCTTGCTCTCCCCGAAAAGGCAATCAGGAATCTACCTGTATTAGCGCATGTTCGGCGGATTTTCTCAATAATATTTACGCAGCGAAAACAACGCCCTAAGCATTTTTCTGCGCAAATGGTCCGATGGACGCGGTTGAATAACGAAAAAGTCCGTAACCTGCGGATGTGAAACCCGCAACGCGCGACCTTTTCTGGCGCAATTGCCGCTACTTAAATTGCGCGCCCCTTGATTTGCCTCGCCTCCTGTCTCCGCTACAGATATAAAGCGGCGGACGCGACGGCTTTGTGATCTAGGTCACAAGATTTACTGATTGTTGCGGGTGCGAGCATATGGGCGCCAAGCGCCTATTGGGTTCAGCGCCGCCTGTCTTTGAGAAGGCGGGCCAATATCTCTAATTCTTCCGGGCCGAGCCGGACGCGGGCGATGGGCAGCAACACGCCATTTTCAAGCGCCAAATGCTGACATATATGCTCAGCGAAAGCGCGTATCTGACTTTTTTGGCGGCGATTCAAATTGTTCGCGCCTTTCATAGATTTCAAAATCGATATGATCGTTTCATTGCTCGCTTCATCCTCCCGGTGCTCGTCCTGCAAGCGATCGATAATTCGCTCCACGTTGTCTTCAGGAAGGCAGTGTTGTTTGAGGATTGGAAATAAAACGATTTCTTCATCGCTGATATGAATGTCAAAATCCGTTTCCAAAAACTCGATCAAGGACTGAACGCCTTCTGCATTGAATTCGCCGTCGGCGATCATGGTGAGAATATTTGCCGCCTCTCTTTGCCGGTAATGTTCTGCAAATATGAAATCCAAGGGGCTGTTGATCAGGCCATCGGGCGATTTCTCAATCACCCAAGGGCCAATCACGCCGCCATTGCCGCCGGCACCATACCCGGTTGGCGGATCGTTGTTTTGCTTCGCAACCGCCATTTCGCACTCCATTGGCTAGTACTGAAACCTGAGCGAGGTCCAAAAAATCTCGCGATCGGCAAAAACGCCTTCGCCGTCATAAGCTGCGCCCTTCACCTCAAAAACCCAGTGTTTTTTGAACTTGATGTTGAGCCCTGCGTCGATTTCATGACCGAAGTCTGTGTCGCCCAGTTCGCTTTCAAACTCGTGATAGGTCACGAAAATCTTCACCGCATCAACGGCCGGCGGAAACTTCCACGCATAGCCGATGGTCCCGTAAAAATCTTCGACACCGGCCGCAGGCGTCGCCAGAAAGACATCAGCAAACCCCTGGAATTTGTGCAATGTCGCAAGCGGCGTTGAAAAACTGGCGGTTCCGTTACCGCCAAGTTGCTCATATCCGCCGGTCAAAAAGAACGAGCTCATTTTGAGCGTTGCTTCGCCATGTATGTAGTCTTCACTGTACTCGTTTGGGTTGGCGGCGTAGTCTTT
The DNA here is from genome assembly GCA_028285645.1 of Hyphococcus sp. Classification (GTDB taxonomy): domain Bacteria; phylum Pseudomonadota; class Alphaproteobacteria; order Caulobacterales; family Parvularculaceae; genus Hyphococcus. The sequence goes on along the minus strand of JANQOV010000034.1, from coordinate 42,223 downwards.
TTGCGATGCATATTCGCCGACAACGCCGATGCTGATATCTGGCTCTTTGTTCAACGAAATTTTGTTTTCGTATCGAACGCCCCATGTGGCGGAGGATAAGGCAGGCGCGTTTTTAAGGTCGAGCAACACGCCATAACCCTTGATCGTCCCGAACTCTCCAGCATTGTAGCCCGCTGAAATGATGTGACTGTTGCTTTCAAATTCGCCCATCGGATGATCGTCGCCGAAAATCCGGTGCACATTATCGATATAAAGATAGTCTACGTTGAAATTGTCAATAATGCCTGACGACAGGCGCACGGCGTCGAAAGTCTGTTGATTTTGACGGAAGTCGACGGCGCCGACAAAACGATGATTGTTGAGATTAAACCGCTGACGGCCGACCGTGATCGGCGTTTTCTCAATCCCTGTAAACGTTACCTGCGCACGGTTGACTTCGGTGACGTCCGGATCGGCGATGACCGGAAACATCGTCAATCCGTTAGTGGTTGAGTTGAAGTGATCATCGCCGATGTTAAAGACATTCTCGAACTCGGCCAGAAACTTAAAATGAAAAATTTCGCCGGTTTCAAAGCCTAAGCGCGTGCGCACCGTGTTGGCGTAGGCGTTTTCCAAAAAACCATCCTGCTCCTTCCATTCAAACCGGTAGCGGACATCAATGATCGGCTTGCCGCCTTTAATGGCTTTTACAAGTGCGTTTTCACTTTCATTCGCTGGTTTGTCGTCGCCGAAGGCAGGCGAGATCAAGGCAGTCGAAGCCAAACATGAAGCGATTAATTTACGAACAAACACGTCCTTTCTCCTTACTTGCAGGTTCAACGGCCTTCATTCCGCAGGCGCCCTTGCGCCATTGCGGGTTCTGACCAGTTGGTAGCCGCGGCGGCCGAGATACCAGACCGGCGCTGAAAAAATGTGCACGAGCCTCGTAAAGGGGAAGACGAGAAAGATCGTCAGCCCAAGGAAGAGGTGCGCTTTAAAGATCGGATGCGCATGCGCCACAAGCTCCCATGCGCCGCCGCGGAAAGTGAGAATGCGCTGGGCCCATTCCATGAACTTGACCATCTCGTGACCGTCGAGGTGCTGCATGGAAACAGGGATCGTGGCGAGACCAAGCAACAATTGGAAAAACAAGATCAGCAGGATTGAGGTATCGCCAAAGGACGACGTGGCGCGTATACGCGCATCGAACAGGCGGCGATGAATGAGCATGAGTATGCCAATCAGGCACATCACGCCGGCAACGCCGCCAACGACAATCGCGAGCATTTGCTTTGCGCTGTGCGAAATGCCGACCGCATCGAACACCCATATCGGCGTTAGCAAGCCAACGAGATGCCCAAAGAAGACAATCAAAATGCCGACGTGAAAAAGTATGCTGCCTAGGATCAATTGGCGGCGGCGTAAGAGCTGACTTGAACCTGAGCGCCAGGAATATTGTCCATGCTCAAATCTGAGGATGGTTCCGATCACGAAGACGGCAAGGCAAAGATAAGGATAAAATCCAAAAAAGAACTGGTTGAGATAGGTCATCATGACGCCCGGCTCCTTGGCTCCTCGCCGCCGTTCAAGTTCATGCGCTCAAGCATTTGCTCCGCCTTGGGGCATGCGGCGTCACCCGGCCCGAAGGTCACAGGCTCGTCCTCCCAAACCTTGTCGAGCGCCTCGAGATCGTTGGGATCATCATCGGGCGCGCGCCGTAATTCTTCGATGTCGGTTGTCGCCGGCGCGGTGTTCGCCATGGCTTCGAGGATCGCGAAGATCGGCGCATAGACCGACTTGCGTTTGCTCAAACGTTCCTTCAGGGCGACAATGACGGCGACGGGTTCGGCAAGCAGTGCAATCGCCTCTTCCCTTGGCTGTAAGGACAAGAACTCAAGAAACAGCGGCAAATAATCGGGTAGTTCTTTCGCGCCAATCTCAAGGCCGCCCTGCCCATAAAGCGCTGCAAGGTCGACCATTGCCTGACCGCGGTCGCGGGATTCGCCGTGAACATGCTCGAACAAATGCAAGGAGAGTGAACGCGTGCGATCGAACAAGAACACATAGCGTTCCTGCAGCTCATAAAGGTCAAGTTGCTTTAAGTCGTCGATCAGATCGTCAAGCTTATGAAGCGCCCAAATCGGCTCCTTAACTTCTGCATGGATGATATCTCGAATGTCATCCGCAGCCGCCTTCAGGTTCTCGGTCGGGTAAGACAGGAGCGCGCTTAAAGCTCTAAAACAATTCGTCATGGGTCTTCCCTTCCTTTATGCTTTTTCTTTTGCGGGCTTTGCCGCAAACAACCCTGTCCATTGCGGCGCGTTTCTCGGCTCGCCGCAGCCCTCGCCGAAGGAAAAGCCGCAACCGCCCCGCAAGCCGTAAGCGTCTTCTGCATATTCGCGATGCGTCGTCGGAATGACGAAGCGATCTTCATAATTTGCGATCGCCATTAGGCGATACATGTCGTCCATGGCTTCTACGGTCATGCCAACTTTGGCGGGAAGCGACGGATCTTCAGCGCCCTCATAGTTCTTCGAGCGCATATAGGCCCGCATCGCGATGAGCTTTTCGAGCGCTTGCGCGACCGGCTCTTCATCGCCCGCTGTTAAAAGGTTTGCGAGATATTTGAGCGGAATGCGCAGATTCCGCACATTGGGCATTGCGCCTTTTTCGCCAAAGGCGCCGGCCTCCGCCATGGACTGGACCGGCGACAAGGGCGGCACATACCAGACCATCGGCAGCGTGCGATATTCAGGATGCAGCGGAAAGGCGATCTTCCATTCCATCGCCATTTTCCAGATCGGGGATGCTTTCGCCGCATCAAGCCAGGCGTCAGGCACGCCGTCAGCGCGCGCTTGTTGCTGAACTTCAGGATCGTTCGGATCAAGAAAGATATCGAGATGGCTTTGATAAAGGTCGGTTTCTTTTTCAACGCTGGCGGCATTCTCGATACGGTCCGCATCGTAAAGCACGACGCCCAAATACCGGATGCGCCCAACACAAGTCTCAGAACAAATCGTCGGCTGGCCCGCCTCAAGGCGCGGATAGCAGAGAATGCATTTTTCCGATTTGCCTGTGCCCCAATTGTAATAGATCTTCTTGTAAGGACAGCCGGAAACGCACATGCGCCAGCCGCGGCATTTATCCTGATCAATCAGAACAACGCCGTCTTCTTCGCGCTTATAGATAGCGCCTGACGGACAAACGGCGACGCAGGCCGGGTTGAGGCAATGTTCGCACAGCCGCGGCAGATACATCATGAAGGTGTTTTCGAACTGCCCGTAAATTTCTCTCTGGACGTTTTCGAAATTGTAGTCCGCCGAACGTTTGGAAAACTCGCCACCAAGGATTTCTTCCCAGTTCGGGCCCTTGTTGATCTTTTCCATGCGCTCGCCGGTGATGAGCGACCGCGGGCGCGCTGTCGGCGACGCCTTCAGTTCCGGCGCTTTTTGCAAGTGCTGGTAGTCAAAGGTGAACGGCTCATAGTAGTCATCGATTTCCGGCAGGTCCGGATTGCCGAAAATTTTTGCAAGCACGCCAAGCTTGCCACCCATTTTCGGCTGCAGCTTGCCGTTCTTCTTACGCTCCCAGCCGCCGTTCCATTTTGCCTGACTTTCCCAATCGTCGGGATAACCGATGCCCGGCTTGGTTTCGACATTGTTGAACCAGGCGTATTCAACGCCTTCGCGGCTGGTCCAGACATTTTTGCATGTCACCGAACACGTATGGCACCCAATGCATTTGTCGAGATTAAGGATCATCGAGAGTTGCGCGCGGATTTTCATGTGTGCGCCTCCGTCGCTTGCGCTGGCTCTTCGAGCCAATCGACCTTGCTCATTTTCCGGACAATGACGAACTCGTCGCGGTTTGAGCCAACCGTGCCGTAATAGTTGAAACCGTAAGCTTGCTGCGCGTAGCCGCCGATCATGTGCGTCGGCTTCAGTACCGCGCGCGTTACTGAGTTATGAATCCCGCCGCGCTGTCCGGTAATCTCCGAGCCCGGCACATTCACGATCTTTTCCTGGGCGTGATACATCATGATCATGCCCGGTTTCACGCGCTGGGAAACGACGGCGCGGGCGGTCAAGGCGCCGTTGGTGTTATAAGCTTCGACCCAGTCATTATCGACGATGCCAGCCTCTTTCGCATCGTCTTCGGAGAGCCAAACAATCGGCCCGCCGCGTGATAGCGTCAGCATCAGGAGGTTATCCGTATAGGTCGAGTGGATGCCCCATTTCTGATGCGGCGTGATGAAGTTCAAAATGATTTGCTTTTCGCCGTTCGATTTTGAATCGATGATTGGCGTGATCGTTTTCGTATCGATCGGCGGACGATAAACGCATAGCGTCTCGCCGAACGCGCGCATCCAAAGATGGTCTTGGTAAAGCTGTTGGCGCCCCGTGAGCGTGCGCCAGGGGATCAGCTCATGAACATTCGTATAGCCTGCATTATAACAGACCTTTTCCGACTCAAGACCCGACCATGTGGGCGACGAAATAATTTTGCGCGGTTGAGAAACAACATCGCGGAACCGAATTTTTTCGTCTTCCTTTGGAATGGCGAGATGCGCATGCTCGCGGCCCGTTGCTTCGCTGAGCGCATCCCACGCCTTGACCGCAACCTCGCCATTGGTCTCCGGCGCCAGCATCAAGATCACTTCCGTCGCATCGATGTCGCTTTCAATGCGCGGCATGCCTTTTGTCGCCCCCTCTTCGGTGACGACGCCGTTAAGCGCTTTTAAGTTTTCAACTTCGTGTTCGGTGTTCCAGGTGATGCCTTTGCCGCCATTGCCGATCTTGGTCATCAGCGGTCCAAGCGCCGTGAAGCGTTTGTAGAGATTGGGATAGTCCCGCTCGACCACCGCGACAGCGGGCATGGTCTTGCCAGGCACGGGCTCTGTCTCGCCCTTCTTCCAATCCTTGACGTCAAGCGGTTGCGCCAATTCGCCGGGCGTGTCGTGGAGGATCGGCGTTAGGACAACGTCTTTCTCAACGCCCAAAACTTCCGGCGCCACATCGGAGAACGACTTGGCGATGCCTTTGAAAATATCCCAATCGCTTTTGCAGTCCCAAAGCGGGTCAACCGCGCCGGTCAGCGGGTGGATAAAGGGATGCATATCCGACGTGTTGAGATCGTTTTTCTCGTACCAGGTAGCGGTCGGCAGCGCGATGTCGGAGTAAACGCAAGTTGTCGACATGCGGAAGTCGATCGTCACCAAGAGGTCGAGCTTTCCTTCAGGCGCATCATCATGCCAGGCGACTTCCTGCGGCTTCTCGCCACCTTCCTCGCCAAGGTCTTTGCCCTGAACGCCGTGCGACGTTCCGAGCAGATGCTTCAAGAAGTATTCATGTCCCTTCCCTGATGATCCGAGAAGATTGGACCGCCACACAAAAAGATTGCGCGGCCAATTGTCAGGATTATCCGGGTCCTCACAGGACATTTTTAGCCCGCCGGATTTCAACTCTCGCGCGACATAATCCTTCGCTTCTATCCCTGCCGCCGCTGCGTCTTTGGAGACCTCAAGCGGATTTCGCTGCAACTGGGGTGCGGAGGGAAGCCACCCCATACGCTCAGCGCGCACGTTGAAGTCAATCATCGACCCGCTCCACTCGCCTTCCGGCGCCAGCGGCGACAGGATTTCGTTTAACCCGAGCGTTTCGTAACGCCATTGATCCGTATGCGCATACCAGAAGGACGTTGAATTCTGGTGCCGCGGCGGACGCCCCCAGTCGAGGCCAAACGCAAGCGGCAACCAGCCGGTTTGCGGACGCAATTTTTCCTGCCCCACATAGTGGCACCAGCCGCCGCCGGATTGCCCGACGCAACCGCACATCACAAGCATGTTGATGATGCCGCGGTAATTCATGTCCATGTGGTACCAGTGGTTCAACCCCGCGCCGAGAATGACCATGGATTTGCCGCGGGTCTTTTCTGCGTTGTCTGCAAAAGCGCGCGCAACCTCGACGACTTTGTCCTGCGGGACGCCGGTGATCTTTTCCTGCCAGGCCGGCGTGTAAGGAATGTCTTCGTCGAAGCCCTTGGCGACCCACTCGCCACCAAGCCCTCTGTCGAGGCCGTAATTGGCGCAGAAAAGATCGAAGACCGTTGCGACCAGCGTCTCACCTTCTTTCAGGTGAAGACGTTTGACGGGCACGCGGCGTTCCAGAATGTCAGGATGATCGGTGCCGTGAAAATAATCATGTTGCCGATTGCCGAAATAGGGAAACGCGACATCGACAACGTCATCGCGACCGTCGATCATCGTGATGGCAAGCTCGGTTTCGGCGCCGCCGGATTGTTCTTCCAGATTCCACTTGCCCTGTTCGCCCCAGCGGAAGCCGACAGAACCATTTGGCGTTACGATCTTGCCGGTTTTGTTATCGAAGCCGACCGTTTTCCATTCGGGGTTGTTTTCTTCATTTAAAGCGCCGTCGAAATCCGACGCGCGGACGAGCCGGTCCGGAACCAGCCGACCGTCTTTGTTGACAAGACGCACCAGCATTGGAAAGTCAGTGTATTTGCGCGCATAATCCTGGAAATAGTCAGCCTGCCGGTTGAGATAAAACTCCCGCAGGATTACATGGCCGAACGCCATGGCGAGCGCTGCGTCAGTGCCCTGTTTGGGCGACAGCCACATATCGCCAAATTTCGACGCTTCAGAATAATCAGGACAGATAACAACGCTTTTTGCGCCCTTGTAGCGAACCTCCGTATAGAAATGAGCGTCCGGCGTCCGCGTTTGCGGCACATTTGATCCCCAGAGCATGAGAAAGCCGGAATTATACCAGTCAGCGCTTTCCGGCACGTCGGTTTGTTCGCCCCAGGTCATGGGGCTGGCCGGCGGCAAGTCGCAATACCAATCGTAAAAACTCATGCAGACGCCGCCGAGCAAAGACAGATACCGCGAGCCTGCTGCGTAAGAGACCATGGACATTGCCGGGATGGGCGAGAACCCAATCACGCGGTCGGGCCCGTGTTTTTTTGCCGTATAAGCGTTCGCCGAGGAGATGATTTCGTTGATCTCGTCCCACTCGCCGCGCACAAATCCGCCAAGCCCGCGCTGCTTCACGTATGAATCGCGCGTTGACTTGTTTTCAACGATTGACGCCCAGGCGGCAACCGGCGTTCTTGTCGCCCTTGCCGCGCGCCAGGCTTTCAAGAGCCGACTGCGGATGAGCGGGTGTTTCAAGCGATTGCCGCTATAAAGATACCAGCTATAGGACGCACCGCGCGAACAACCTCGCGGTTCATGGTTGGGCAGGTCAGGCCGCGTTCGCGGATAATCCGTTTGCTGGGTTTCCCACGTAACGATCCCGCCCTTGACATAGATCTTCCATGAACACGAGCCGGTGCAATTTGCTCCATGAGTGGAGCGAACAACTTTGTCATGCTGCCAGCGTTTTCGGTAAGCGTCTTCCCAGGAGCGGTCGTCCTGCGTGACAACGCCGTGGCCGCCGGAAAATTCGCCAACGCGGTTTTTGAAATAGGTCAGCCTGTTTAAGAGATGGCTCATTGTTTAATCCTGTTCGCTAGCGTTCAAAGCGATAAAACAACTCATTTGCGTCACGGGTTTTTCACATAGGCGTTCTTGCGCAAGTAGAACCACCAGTTAATCCCGATACAGATCGTGTAGAAGACGGCAAAGCCGTAAAGCGCGTATTCCGGCGTCGTGGCGTTGATCTGTTCGCCGAAGACTTTTGGAATGATGAAGGCGCCATAGGCCGCCACCGCCGACGTCCAGCCAAGCACCGGTCCCGCTTGCTCTTTGTCGAACACAATGGCGATGGTGCGGAAGGTCGAACCATTGCCGATGCCGGTCGCTGCAAAAAGGATGAGAAAGAGGATGAGGAACGGAACGAAATAATCTTCCGGCGTCGCCGACCCATAAGCCTGTTTCATGAAGTAAGCGACGCCAAGCGCGCTCGCGACCATGATGAAGGAAATAATTTGCGTTACCCGCGCGCCGCCAATGCGGTCGGAAATCATGCCGCCGATCGGTCTGATCAACGCGCCAATAAAGGGACCGGTCCAGGCATACATAAGCGCGCTCGGGCCGTTGGGGTTCGCCGTGTCATGGGTCATCACGCCTTCGACCATGATGTGCTGGAACCCAAAGATGACTTTGATGGCGAGACCGAAAGCGGCCGCATAGCCGATGAACGATCCGAAGGTCATCGTGTAGATCACCGTCATCGCCCAGGTGTGTTTGTTGTTGAAGATTTGATATTGATGCTGAAGACTTTTGCGGATCGCGCCCGGAATAGCCTTAAGGGCGTAAACCGTCGCTGCGATGACGAGCGGCAAGACAATCCATTTCGAGACATCCCAGCCTGACCCGCCGGCGTTCGACGGCAACATCAGCCACAACCCCGCCGATGCGGTTAAGAGGCCGATCGCCAGCATGCCGAGAATTTTCGCAAAGGCGGCGAAAGGCGAGCCGATATTGGGAGAGACATGCTCATCGACGATGTTGTTCATGCCGAACCAGGCGGCGATGACGATGGGCACCAATATCGCCACCCAGACAAAGCCGGCATTGTGCAGGTAAGTATCCGTGCCGGCCGGTATTTTTCCGATCAGCGTGCCGGAAGTTTGTTCAAGCACCATAGGCGCGCCGCCGAAAACGCCGATGGTCATCACCAGCGGAATAAGGATCTGCATGGTGGTGACGCCGAAATTGCCAAGGCCGGCGTTCATGCCAAGCGAGTAGCCCGCCATCTTTTTCGGAAAGAAAAAGCTAATATTCGACATCGACGACGCAAAGTTGCCGCCGCCAAAACCGGAAAGCAGCGCCATCACCTGAAACTTCCAAAGCGGCGTTTCAGGGTCTTGCAATAAAAGCCCCGTCCCCGCTGCCGGAATGATAAGCAGCGCCGTGGTCAGAAAAATGGTGTTCCTTCCGCCCGCCATGCGGATGAAAAATGTCGATGGAATGCGCAACGTCGCGCCGGTCAGCCCTGCAATCGACGCAAGCGTAAAGAGCTCGCCTTGGGTGAAATCAAAACCCAGATTGATCATCTGGACCGTGATAATCCCCCAATAGAGCCACACTGCGAAGCCGCACAGCAGCGCCGGAATGGATATCCACAAGTTCCGCGTTGCAATCGCTTTCCCCGTCGACTTCCATTGCGCGTCGTCTTCGGGATTCCAGTTTGCAAGATCTTTTCCCATGACGTTTCTTTCTGATCGTTATGCTGGCGTTGCGGAGGACGGCGCTGCGCCGACGGGCGGCGTAGCCGCCGCCGTCTGCCCCGCCGGATTAATGTGCGGCTTCATGCCTTCCATTTCGGGAAGTTCAGGCACTTCGCGCTCGCCAAGCAGGCGCGCTTCCATGCGCTTGATGGCGTAGTGCATCCAGATGAGCGCGCAGCCCACCAGCGCGAAGAGCAACATGAAGCAGCTCGTCCAGACGCCGATGACGTCATTCATAATTCCGAAGCAGATAGGCAATACAAATCCGCCAAGCCCGCCGATCATGCCCACAAGACCGCCGACCGAGCCCACATGGTCGGGATAATAAACCGGAATGTGCTTGTAGACCGCCGCCTTGCCGAGCGACATGAAAAACCCAAGTAAAATCGTCAGTGTCACGAATATCGGCAGGCTAATCGTAATGTTGAACGCGATCGGCCCTTCAATGCCTTGCACCACATAGTCGGTCGCCGGGTAGCTGAGAAAGAAGCAGATCGCGACGCAGGCCGTAAACGTCCAGTACATCACCGACCGCGCGCCAAACCGGTCGGACATCCACCCGCCGAGCGCGCGGAAGATGCTGCCCGGCAATGCATAGGCCGCCGCCAACATGCCCGCCATTTTAATGTCGAGGCCGTATACGCCCACATAATAGCGCGGCAGCCAAAGGGCGAGCGCAACAAAGGCACCGAACACGAAGAAATAATAGAGTGAAAACCGCCACACCTGGATATTTTTAAGCGGTTCAAGCTGCATCAGCGCGCCGCGCGGCTTTTCGCCTTTCGCCTTGCGCGCCACTGTCGCCGGATCTTCTTTTGTAAACAGAAAGAAGGAAACGGCCGTGATGAATAGAATAATTGAATAGATTTGCGCGGTCTGCTCCCAGCCAACAGCGACGAGCAAAAACGGCGCGCCAAAATTCGTTACCGCTGCGCCGACATTGCCCATGCCAAAAATGCCGAGCGCCGTTCCTTGATGCTCTTTGTCATACCATTTCGACGTGTAGGCAATGCCGACAGCGAAAGAACCGCCCGCAAGCCCGACGCCAAGCGCGGCCAGGAGGAACATCGGATAGGTCGAAACAGTAGACAGTAAGAAGACAGCAATCGACGTCAGCAGCATGACGATTGTGAACACGCGCCGCCCGCCGAACTGGTCGGTCCAGATGCCGAGAAAGATACGGCTAAGCGAGCCGGTCAATACTGGCGTCGCGACCAGAATCCCAAATTCAGTATCAGACAGGCCCAAATCCTGTTTAATCTTTACACCAATGATTGAAAAAATTGTCCAGACGGCAAAACAGACAGTAAAAGCAAATGTGCTCGCGCCAAGCGCTCTGTTTTGCTGGCCAGGTGTTACGCCTTCTAACTGATGCATCGCTCCACCTCGTGCGTTGATCATTACCGCGTCTCAACAGCACTAATGGGATGGAACAGCGTGTTCTTAAATCCGGCGTCTCGTCACGGATCGACCGTTTGCGGTTCCGGCGTTTCAAAAGAAAAAAGCAGATCGGCGGCGATTACCAATCGAAGCCAGTGTTATTTTATCCATCAAGCCTCGTCTTGACATTTATCAAGGCGGGTTAGAAAGAAGGTCAACTACAAGAGGTGTTGCACCCCGGGGAGGCCGCATTGCGCGACGAGGACCGTCAAGTCGTTCGTGATTTAGAACTATTCCGAGACATGGACGAGGCCCGTTTTGACGGGCTGCTCAATGCGGCGTTTTTGCAGCGCTTTCCCGAGCGCGTCACGCTGATTGAAGAAGGCGGCTCAGCAGACTTTTTGCATGTGGTGATCGACGGCGTCGTTGAGCTTTTTGCAACGCTCGACAAGCGCGAAAGCACAATGACCGTGTTGTCGCCGGTCTCTACATTTATTTTGGCGGCCGTTTTGAAAGACGCCTTCTATTTGATGTCGGCGCGTACGAGAAAGCCGTCCCGCGTTTTAATGATACCATCGCAGAATGTTCGGCAAGCCATGGCTGATGATGATGCTTTTGCGCGCTCTATCGTCAATGAGCTTGCATCCTGCTATCGCGGCGTAGTCCGCAATCAGAAAAACCTGAAATTACGCACAGGCGTCGAACGCCTGGCCAGTTACCTGGCGCATCAATATGTCCGTCAAGGCGCCGACAACCCCTTCACGCTGCCGATTGACAAAAAGACGCTGGCGTCGATGCTCGGGATGACCCCGGAAAACCTGTCACGGGCGTTTTCAACGCTGCGCAAAGAAGGCGTATGCGTTGAAGGCCCGCAAATATCAGTCAACTCGATTGATGGTCTCTTTGACATCGCAAGACATGCGCCGCTCATCGACCGCTTGTCCCGAGATTTTAGAGATAAAGCCTGAAGGTCGATGGTCTAGACGTGCGAAACCAGAGGAAGACGCACCGCACGACGCCGGGCTCGAATATACACCCAAACGTCCGCTATAGGATAGTTATCCACCACTTTTATAATGGGTATATGCTGCGTCCATGAACACTGAAAAGACACCGTTGGCGCCGGCGCAAAGACCAGCCGATCCACGCAAGAAAATGCTAGCGTTTAAGCGAGCGCAGGCCGGATGGCGAATCTGGTCCAACAAATTCGGCGTAAATCCTTGCGACCGCCTCGAACCCTACCGAAACAAAGTGGTCCGATATTTCACCCTCAGAAAAAGCGCCAAAGGAAGAAGCAAGCAATGAACAAGAAAACACAAGGCGGCGACCAACCACCGGGCGCAATACTGGGCGACGACACCGCTCCCTATCATCATGAAGGCGAGAACATGCCGCCCCATTCGCATCACGACGCAGAAATCGTCAGCGAATTGCGGGCCAGTCATTATTGGGCGGCCAATGTTCGGCTTTTGCTTAGCCTGCTAGCGATCTGGTTCGTTGTTTCCTTCGGCGCCGGTATTTTGTTTGTTGAGCCGTTGAACAATTTCAATCTCGGCGGTTATCCGCTGGGTTTCTGGTTTGCGCAGCAAGGCTCAATTTACACATTCGTGGCGCTGATCTTCTTCTATTCTTATCGCATGAAAAAAATCGAGCGCCAGTTCGGCGTCGATGACGACGATTGAGGAAGAGCCGGCATGAGCACGCAGTTTCTCACCTACATCGTCGTCGGGCTTTCCTTCGCTCTTTATATCGGCATCGCAATCTGGTCGCGCGCCGGGTCGACCAAAGACTTTTACGTCGCCGGCGGCGGCGTGTCGCCGATAGCCAACGGCATGGCGACAGCAGCCGACTGGATGAGCGCCGCCTCGTTCATTTCAATGGCCGGCATCATTGCATTTGCCGGCTATGACGGGTCGGTTTACCTGATGGGCTGGACCGGCGGTTATGTCTTGCTGGCGCTTCTGCTCGCGCCTTACTTGCGTAAGTTCGGGCAATTTACCGTGCCGGATTTCATCGGCGAGCGTTATTATTCAAAACTGGCGCGGGTTGTCGCCGTGATCTGCCTGATCGCGATCTCCTTTACCTATATTGCCGGCCAGATGCGTGGCGTTGGCGTTGTCTTCTCTCACTTCCTCAATATCCCCATCATGATGGGCGTGTTTGTTGGTATGGCGATTGTCTTTTTCTACGCCGTGCTCGGCGGCATGAAAGGCATCACCTATACGCAAGTAGCGCAATATTGCGTGCTCATTTTCGCCTATATGGTGCCGGCGATATTCATCTCGATACTGATCACCGGCAATCCAATTCCACAACTGGGGCTGGGCTCGACCGTGGCCGACGGCTCTGGCATGACGGTGCTGCAAAAACTCGACACGACGCTCGTCGATCTTGGCTTTAACCCCTATACGCTTGGCTCGAAATCCATGATCGATGTTTTCGCCATTACCCTGGCGCTGATGGTCGGCACCGCTGGATTGCCTCACGTCATTGTGCGTTTCTTCACCGTGCCAAAAGTTTCCGATGCGCGCAAATCAGCCGGTTATGCGCTCGTCTTCATCGCGCTTTTATATACGACTGCGCCGGCCGTAGGCGCCTTCGCACGGATCAACTTCATCGACACGGTCAACGGCTCTACTTACGCCGAGACAGAAGAAAATGGCGGCACGCCGCAATTCGTCAAGACCTTCGAAAATATCGGGCTCATCGCCTGGACGGACAAGAATGACGACGGGGTTATTCAGTATGCAGCGGGCTCGCCCTTTGCCGGCAAGCCGAGATTTGACAATGAACGGGGCGTCCATGGCGAGCGCGTCGTCCTTAATGAGTTGAGCGCCAGCGCCAACGAGATCCATGTCGATCGCGACATCATGGTGCTCGCCAATCCCGAGATTGCAAAACTGCCCGGCTGGGTCATTGCGCTGGTAGCAGCGGGCGGCATCGCCGCAGCGCTTTCAACGGCGGCGGGGCTCCTGCTCGTCATCTCCGCTTCGATCAGCCACGACCTTTTGAAGAAAACTTTCATGCCGCAAATTTCTGAAAAGGGCGAACTGCTGGCGGCGCGCGCCTCGGCGATCTTTGCAATCGCGGTTGCAGGTTATCTTGGGATCAACCCGCCGGGTTTTGTTGCGCAAGTGGTCGCGCTCGCCTTTGGGCTCGCCGCCGCTTCGCTGTTCCCTGCTATCCTCATGGGCATCTTCTTCAAGGCCATGAACCGGGAAGGCGCAATCGCCGGCATGCTGTCGGGCCTTGCTTTCACGGTCGGTTACATTGTTTATTTCAAGTCGCCGTGGTTTGGCGCGACCAACTCGGCGGAGTTCTGGCTTTTCGGCATTTCGCCGGAAGGCATCGGATCCATCGGTATGCTGATTAATTTTGTCGTCGCTATCGCTGTCTCAAGGGTCACCGCGCCGACGCCGGACAATGTGCAGGATCTCGTCGATGATATCCGCATCCCCACCGGCGCGGGCGTCGCACACGCGCACTAGAGCCGTTCGCATTTGATGAGAGTCAAGAAACGACTCTAGCATCTTTGTTTTGAGCGCGTGAGACTGCCTTCGTACGGTCTATGTGGTGCGCAACGCGCTCTAAAAAACAAGTTCGCGATCAGTAACCGATCGCAAGCCCGTCTTTGCGCATCTCAGTGGCGCCTGCATAAACGCCAGTTTCGGGATCGCGCATAATGGCTTGATAGCCGCCAAACATTATGCCGTTATCGACAACTTTGACGCGATGGCCCATCGCCCGCAATTTCTCAATAGTTGATGTCGAAACGCCCGGTTCAACATTGAGCGTTCCGAGCAAGTCAATACTGTCGTCATCGAGACGATCAGTCGGCGCGCGGCCGCCAACATGGTTTAACCGCGCAGCGTCGCCCGCTTCCTGCAGGTTCATGCCGTAATCGACAATATTGATCAGCACCTGCACATGGCCTTGCGGCTGCATCCCGCCGCCCATAAGGCCGAAACTGATGAAGGGCGCGCCATCTTTCATCACAAAGGCTGGGATGATGGTTTGAAACGGACGCTTATTTGGTTCGTATACGTTGGGGTGGTTCGGATCGAGCGAAAACAATTCGCCGCGGTCCTGCAGCATGAAACCAAGACCGTCAGGAACCAAGCCGGACCCCATGCCGCGGTAATTTGATTGGATCAGCGACACCATCATGCCGTCTTTATCGGCAACGGTGAGGTATGTCGTATCGCCTTCCCCGTCAAGCTTCGGATCGCCAGGCGCGGGCTCAGGATTTGCCTTTGCCGGATCGATGAGAGCAAACCGCTCGCGGCCATACTCATCCGACAACAGACCTTCTACAGGGATATCAACAAAGGCCGGGTCAGCGTAGTAACGGCCAAGATCTTCAAAAGCGAGACGCTTTGCTTCCGTGATGTAGTGCAGCACCTCAGCGCTGCCGCGCGGCCACTGATTAAGGTCGACATTTTTCAAAATGTTCGCCATCTGCAACGCGGCGAAACCCTGGCCGTTGGGCGGCAATTCGCAAAGCTCGTAGCCGCGATAGTCAACGCAACCGGGCTCCACCCATTCGCTTTCATGGGCGGCAAAGTCTTCATAGCGAAGGTCGCCGCCAATGCGTTTCATATACGCATCCATGGTTCGCGCGATTTCACCTTCGTAAAAGACATCACGCCCCTTTCGAGCGATGAGGCTTAAGGTGTTCGCGAGGTCGGGATTCTTGAAAATTTCGCCTTGTCCGGCCGGGCCGTCCTTAAAGTAAGTGGCGCGGGCGTTATCGAATTCATTGATCGTATCGATATATTCCTCAAAGCGCGCGAGGTTTCGTTCGAAATAATGCGCGATCACCGGCGAAACGGGAAATCCGTTATTGGCGTAGTCAATCGTTGGTTGCAGAACCTTCCGCATAGAGAGCTTGCCGAATCGCTCATGTAATTCAAACCAGCCATCGACCGTGCCTGGCACGCTGACGGGAAGGTCGCCAAATGGCGGCAATTTTTCTTGTCCATTAAGCCGCGCAAGCAATTCTTCATAGGAGCGGCCGGCGGGGCTGCGGCCCGACGCGTTAAGGCCATAAAGCTTTTCGGTTTTGGGGTCCCAGATGATGGCAAAAAGATCGCCGCCAATGCCGTTACCCGTTGGCTCCATAAGGCCGAGCGCTGCGTTTGCCGCAATAGCGGCGTCAACCGCACTGCCGCCCGCTTGCAGGATGTCAACGGCGACCTGACTGGCGAGGGGGTGGGCTGTCGCCGCCATGCCGTTCTCTGCATAAACGGGACTACGCGACCAGTTTTCGCCTACGGGTCGGCCGCCTGCGCCAATGTTGCTTCCTGCGTCTTGCGCTATAGCGCCCGTCGCCCCGGAAAGCGTGACCAACAAGCTCAGCAACGCCGACGCGGCGCATTTCGTTAAAAGTCCCATCACATTCACCCCTCTCAGGCGCGCTAGTTGAGTTTGCGCGCAGCATGGCCGCAATCATTGCGTTTGCCAAATTAATTGACAACAGCGCCGCGATTGCGGGCGCTGTGTTTAAGCCGCGTTAGGCGCCAACGTCACCGCCATCCTTGCGGCGGATCGCGACAACGCTTGGGCGCGGCGGCGTTTTTTCATCGAAATCAGGCCACCTTGTCGTTGGCGTTTCAAAGCTGGCGCCCTCGCCGTCGCCTGGATGCTGGACAGCCAGGAAG
This sequence comes from Hyphococcus sp., assembly GCA_028285645.1. Lineage (GTDB taxonomy): Bacteria > Pseudomonadota > Alphaproteobacteria > Caulobacterales > Parvularculaceae > Hyphococcus. The sequence continues at coordinate 26,012 of JANQOV010000034.1, read as the reverse complement.
AGCGACTTTCCATCGGGTGTGAAGCGCGGCCCGCAGACTTCCGCGCCATTTGGCGCGCGGAAGAAGGCGCGGCCAGTTCCGCGTTTGGCGCCCTCGGTTGAAATTGCCCAAAGGCCGTCATTGGCGCCCGTCCCCTCATTGCCGTCGGTCGCAACCCATAACCGACCGTGAGGATCAACAGCGCAATTGTCGGGAGAGCCGAACCATCCGTTATCAGTTGTCAGGGGGTTCCATGCAGCGCCGGCTTGCGGGTCCGCCGGATCGCCACATCTCACAAGAATTTCCCAGCGCGAACGCGTCGACGTGAAATCACCCTCCGGTTCGATGATCTCGATAATATGTCCGAAGGGGTTGTTGGCGCGCGGGTTGGCCGCGTCGATCTGTTCGGGCGTGCGCAAGACGTTATTCGTCAGCATGAGATAGACCCTTCCCGACGCAGGGTCCGGTTCGACATCCTCAGGGCGATCCATTGGCGTTGCGCCAAGAAGATCAGCGGCGCGGCGCGTTTCAATCAGTACATCCGCCTGGGAATAGAACTCATTCTCTGACGTCAACGGTCCCGCGCCATAGACCAAAGGCATCCATTCGAGCCCGCCGTCTTCTTCAAACCGGGCGACGTAAAGCGTTCCGTCATCAAGAAGGTCGAGATTCGCCGCACGATTATCGGCATCAAATGCGCGCGCAGTCACGAACTTATAGACGTAGTCGAACCGTTGATCATCGCCCATGTAAAGGACGACGCGGCCGTCAGGGGCGACAACGCTTTCTGCGCCTTCATGTTTAAAGCGACCCAGCGCGGTGCGTTTTTTCGGCGTTGACGACGCATCGAGAATATCAACCTCGACAACCCAGCCATAGCGGTTCGGTTCATTGGGCGTTTTCGATATGTCGAAACGATCGAAATAACGCCCCCATTGATACCAGCCGCCCGGAACGCCGTATCGCGTGTGATTTGCCGCTTCAGGGTGGTCAGAGTCCAGTTCACCCAGAAAATAGCCATTGAAATTCTCTTCGGCCATCAAGTAAGTGCCCCAGGGCGTGACGCCCCCGGCGCAGTTATTAAATGTACCGATGACTTCTCGCCCGGTTGGGTCATCCTCAGTTTTCAACCGATCGGAACCCGCTGCCGGGCCGGTGATCATGATTGGCGTTGAGCCGGCGGTGATGCGGCGATTGTATTTCGACACCACGACAGGTCGCCAGCCCCCTGTCCGATCCTTTTCGATCTCGATGACCGTACCGCCATGGGCGGCCATTTCCACTTCGCACTCTTCTTGCGAAAGAAGACGCCGTTCCGTCAGCCCAGGGAACATAAGCCGCGTCGACGTAAATTCGTGGTTCACACATAACAGGCCGCGCCGGCTGTCGGCGCCTCTCGCGTCAAGGGGATAATAACCGATAAAGTCGTTGTTATAGCCGAACTGACGTTCCTGCGCCGCCGCCGTTTGTTGATGGGGATCGAAGGACGGCGCATCGGGAGTTACGGCGTCGCCCCAACGCAGTACGAGGTTTGCCGCATACTCCTCTGGTATGTGATGATCACCGTCAGCGCCGCGCGCAATTTCAGAAAACAAAAATTCTGGCGCTACGCGCGCCCTTTGCGCGCCTTGAGGGCCTGTTGTGCAGCCAAAGCCTGCTACTGCAGCGGCGGCGGCCGCACCGCCGAGAAAACCGCGCCGTGATAATCGGGCTTCAATAATCTCGCTGATCGCTAAGGCTCCAGCTGCTATGCGCGGGTTCGACGTCTGATTTTCGCTTGCGTCCACTCTACGACCTCCTTTCGACATGCTCTTGGGCGGCGCCAGGATAGATACAATCTACGACGACTATGTGATACAAGTACAATAGATGTCATATTTGGGGTTGCTGGGCGAATTCTTGGCGTTATCAAGCCGCATGGATCAATGCTGCTCCGGCGCGTTTTGCGAGCTCATTGGCGGCGCCTGACCGCTTGGCTGCCGCCCAACTATGGCCGAACCCATCCTGGATGCGGATCATCACTTCGTCTACGAAAACGATTTTTCTCTAAGGCCCTGCAAAGACGCGTCCTGCAGACCTAGCTAGGACGAAAATTCCTCTCAAAGAACAACAAAGTGGCGGACCTGGCCGGACTCGAACCCGTCAGAAATACTCAGATAAGGTTAGAGTGACGAAAAGCCCATAGCGCTAAATTGGCGCGCCTGGTTAACTTCGCAACTTGGACCAAGTCAAACGATCGCCGCGGTGAGCTTTCGCCACAATGCCTCGACAGGCCCTTGCTTGAAATGTGACAACCAAATCCAGCTAAATGCGATCTGGAACGCCCAGGTCATCAGCACCAGCATGAACAGCGCATCGTGATCGAGCGCGTCAAACGGCAGTACTTTGAATACGTGAAATACGAGCAGAAAAACAACTGAATGGAGCAGGTAATTTGTCAAAGCCATCCGGCCCACACGCTCGATCGGTGCTGTTACCGATCCAACATATCGTTGAAAGAAAAGATGCGCACAGCCGAGAACAGCGAAGGAAGAAACCGCACAGCCTAAGAGAAAGGTGATGCTGCGCAAGGGCAATTCGTGTGTGAAGCCAAGGTAAGGACCAACCGTGGGGTTCGCGCCGATGCGTGCAAATACGCCATACACGACAAACGGCGCACCAACAGCCAGAGCAAAGACAATCATCCGACGGTAAAATTTCGGCGGGCGGGCACCCTGTAGAACACCAAGTTTAAACAGGGCCATGCCGATGAACATGAAGCCTAAAGCGTTCCAAATCCTGAAATATGGCAGCGCCGTCCACTGAATGAACTGATTGCGCCAGGCGTTATAGGCGAACAAGTCTCCATAGTTGCCGGCGTAAGCTTCAACGATCGAGGACGGGGCGTCGCCATAGTCCACCCACCAAGAGAACAAGGCGCGTTCTAGCGTCTCTTCATAGACCTCAGGCCACTGATTGAAAACGAGATTGATGCTCTTCAAAAACACGCCGATCACTATGAGCCGGCTCGGACTCCAGTTTAAAGCCAATAGCAGAAAGGGCGCGCAGACAGCGTAAGTGATGAGGATATCGCCAGGCCAAAGGAGATAGGCGTGGGCGACGCCGAGCAAAAACAAAACCAACATTCGCGTCATGAAATATGACGCAAAGAGCGACGGCGCGCTTGGCCGAGACGACAAGAGCAACGCGCCTGCGCCGAATAACATCGCGAACATTGGCATGAAGCGTTGATCGAAAACCAGATATTGCGCCAACCACGCCACTACGCTGGAGATGTCAGGATCGCTCAGCCGAGACATGGAGTCGCCCGCATGCCAAGGGATATTCGCAACCAGCATCCCAATGATGGCGAGACCCCGGAGGAAATCGAGAGAACGGATTCTCTCCGCCTGTAGAACCGGAGCCGCCGTCGTAGCTTGTGCAGCATCCAGGGCGCTAAAGGACATTCTAAAGAAGTGTCTCCAACGGTGCGCGTAAACGCCGCTGCGCAGCAAACAGCAATACAGCGCTGATCAATACCAAGAATACAAGCGGCGCAGTAAATGAGACTACTTTTTGGCTCAGCGACCGGTCTTGAAAATTAAAACTAGGTATCGAGTCGAACTCAGCAACAGAAATGCGCTGTTTGGCGACAACAGCCGGCCCGATGCGCTCAAACAAGTCGTTCAACGCCGCACGCGCTTGTTCCTGAAACGCCATATTGCGCGCGATATCGCCGCCGGCAATTGTGGTGAGGGCGTTATTCGCTATCATCGACGGCGAAAGAAATTGCAATTTCGAGATAAGCCGCGTGCGTTGCTGGCGCGCCTGATTGAATTTCTCAAGCACCGGCGTCGTGCGTTTGGCTGCCTCATGATTGGCGAGAAAGTTTGAGCTGTAAAAGCCGGGAACCGCCTCATCGCTTTCAATCATTTCGGGATGATCCGCCAGGAAACCTGCGGTCAGTTCAGCTGTTTCTCGTATGGCTTTCACTTCGCCTTCGCGCATCTCGGACAAAAATACCAACCTTGATGGCGGCGGGTAAGCAGCTTCGGCGAGCGCGCCACCGATAGCAGGAACTGCGAACACGAATATCGCCCAAGCCGCAAATAACGAAGCAGCGACTGTCTCGCTGCGCCTGACATACGCCGCAGCGAACGCAATCAGCGCGAACCAAAAGAGCCCATAGATTGCTGCAACGGCGAACCATACAACAAAGTGAGAAAGGCGAACGGGCAGCGAAACCCCTGACGGCGCGATCATGGCGGCTATTGCCGTAATAGCACCAAAGCAAATCCAGATTGTCAGATTTCGCAAGGCAAGCCGCTTCCAAACCGATGGCGCGACATGTCCTGCTTGTGCGGCGATTATTCGGGCGCGGCCGCGCTCCCGATCTCCCGCCAAAACATCAAAGGATGCGGCGATCATGATAAGCGGTGTCAAGACAACCAGGAGAAAAGTGAAATCGAACCCGCCGATGCTTGAGAGCGTTGGATTGGAAAACTCGTACTCGATAAAAAGGTCTGCGGGGTTCGCCCAACCCATAAGCGTTGTCGTCGTTGGGTGCATGTCGTTTCCACTGAGGGCGAAATCAGCCAGCGGCGCCGGCGGCAAGACAGCAGGCATGCGAATGTTCATCGGCCGGGCGTCGAACGGCGACAGCGCAGCGCCAGTTTCTTCAATTTCAACCAATGCGTCGCGCCATTCCTCGACGGTCTGATTGCCGGCGTCAGTAAACTGCGTCTGCGCCTCTATGGACCTTTGAACGACGGTTTGTCCGTTGATTGCAGCGACGGCCCCGAGCACAAACACAGCGATAGCAATCGCAAAACCGGGAATCGAAAAAATGAAAAGCCTTTTTTCGAGAGCAAAGACTGGCGAACTGATCATGATGCGATCCTCTGGTGCGCGCGTTTTACCGACCAGGCGGCAAAGAAGAAGCTGCCAATAAGATAGAAAGCGAACACAAACGCACTGAAGGCGTAGTTGGACGCGATGTCTTTGTAGCGCGGAGGCGTATACGTGAAATCCTTAATCTCACGCCAGAGGATTTCACCCGCAGCATAGTTTTGCTGACCGCCGCCGTGCAGCTTAAGATCATCGTTCAGTATCTTGACGGTTTCACGCCGGTGGATTTCGGCGGCGGCCGTAAAGGCTTGTTGGTGGATGCGGTCAACGCCCGCAAGGCCCGCAGATAGTTTTTGCACCGCCATTGCCGGAGAGACCATCGACGCAGACTTTAAAATGCGCTCCTGGCCATCATGCAGCGCATCAAGGCGCGCGTATATTGCCTCGAAAAGCGGATGCGCGTATTCTTCGCTTTTCTGTAGAGAATAAGCGCCATAGTTGATGGGCAACTCCTCAACAGTCTCAACGCCGTATTCTGTAAGAACCGCCTGACGTATCTCTTCCTGATAGGCCTCGTCGCCTCTGGCTGCCGAAGCGGCGTCAGCAAGTTCCTTCGACAAACTACTTGCGTCCGGTTGCGGGTAAGCAGTCGCAGCGATACTGCCGGCAAGCCGCGGAACCATCATGAAGCTCACCGCCCAAAACCCTACAAGGGCGATCAACGCATTACGTTTTTCTTCAAAGAAAGCCGACACGCCAACAGCGAACGCGCCGATTGCGGCCGCGTAAGCGATATAGATAATACTCAGGCCAACGATGCGAGCGCCGCCGTCAGGCAAGACCGGTTCCGCCTGAACGTTGCTGGTCATCAGCGTGGACACGATCAGCGCGGGCGCAAGAATGATCGCCAAGCCAGCGCCGGCGCCGAGCAGTTTTGCAGTGAAAACCGCCTCCGGCCGCAGGCCGGTCATCGCCATTTGGCGCAGGGTGCCAGCCTCTCGCTCGCCGGCGACCGCTGCGAAAAGGATAAGAAAAATGAAAAGCGGCGCGGCGTATTGAAGTATCCAGGCAGGCGACAAATTCGCCATGCGACCTGCATCGCCAAGGTCTTCGGCGCGTCTGAACACCGCAGGGTTCTGGTAGTGCGCCTCCATCCAAAGCGCGATGCCTGCATGATCGGTAACGCCTGGGTCAAATGCTGCAAGACGCGGAACCGGCTTGAAAGCGTATCGCGCAAAATGCGCCGCGGCATGGGGATTGCGCTCGCCCTGACCGTCCCAAACATCACGATCGACTGCCTCTGCGGCGATACGCTCGCGCTCGAAGGTTGCGATCCGCTGCGTAGATAAAGCCGCGGCGGCGACGGCAAGCGCAACCATCGCGACCGCAAGACTGAGAAAAACGCCGCTGCGCAGATAGGTCTTAATCTCTTTTCCAACAACTGTGCTGATCATGCGGCTGCTCCTGTCGCCGCATCGTCAAGATTGTCGTCATGCATGTGCGCCAGATAAATCCGTTCAATCTCGCTAGCATCCAATGACGCTGCAGTAAGCGTGTTGACCAACTTTCCCGCTTTCATCATGCCAATACGAGTGCCGATTTCTTTTGCTCGAAAGACATCATGGGTCGCCATAAGGATCGCGCGCCCTTCATCGCGAAGTTGGCGCAACGAACCGCACAACGCGTTCGCAGCCGAAGGGTCAAGGCCTGAAAGCGGCTCATCGAGCAGAAGCGCCTTTGCATCCTTCGCCAACGCAATGGCGATCCCGACTTTCTGCCGCATGCCTTTCGAATATGACGATGCGCGCCGGCCTGCAGCTTCCTCGTCAAGGCCCGCCTCACTGAGAATAGAGATCAACTGGCTGCGCGATTTGCGAATCCCGGACAGCCGAAGAAAGTAGTCTAAGTTTTCTACGCCGGAGAGCTGCGGATAGAGCGCGACTTGCTCTGGAATGTAAGCGAGGTGTTTTTTCGTTTCGAGCGGCGCATCGGCGACGACCAACCCATCGACGATTGCGCTGCCAGATGAAGGTTCTAAAAAACCGAGAAACAGGTTAATCGTCGTTGTCTTTCCCGCGCCATTAGCGCCAAGAAGGCAAACAACATCCCCTGTTTCGACGGTAAGATTTAGCTGATCAAGCGCGGTTAAGGAGTCGAATTTTTTTGTAAGATTTCTTGCTTCAAGCATCAGACCCTCGCTATTGATTGACGCGAAACTTACCGCGCGGTGATTTCTTTGATTGCGTTTGAAAACGCCGCCATATGATCGCTGGAATTGAACACGTTCGGTGAAATGTAAACGCCGTCATTCGGTCCAGGCATGTTCCCGTAAGTGTAGATATCAAATTCTTCACGCAGCATGCGCGTGAGGTCGACGCCAGTAACGCCTTCAATAACGATTCGCGCAAGACCCGATCGCTTTCTTGCGTCTGGTTCAGTTATGACGCGAACGCCGTGAACCCTGTCGAGACTGTCCATGACGAGCGATAAGAGATATCGAACGCGCGCCGCTTTCCGCTCTGGCCCAAGTTGCTCATAAAAGTCCAACGCCTGACCGATGGCCGCTAGTGTTGGACCGCAGCGCGTCCCGATGTCCTCAAATTTACGAATGTCGTCGGCATCGCGGCGGACGCCGTAAAGCGGCCACAACGCCTCAAGGCGATCGCGACGGACATAAAGTGCGCCTGTTCCAAGCGGCGCGTTGGGCCATTTGTGCAAAGACGGGGCAAAGTAATCGCAACCGAGCTCTCTCATGCTGACCGGAAACTGCCCGAAACTTAAGGCGCCGTCGGCGAGGAGCTGTGCGCCTCGGTCATGCGCGAGATCCGACAGTTCCCGGATCGGCAAGACATAGCCCCAGCCGTCCGCAAGATGGCTGGCGACTACTAACTTCGTTCTAGGCGACATCGCCTCTTCGAATAGTCTGACGGTTTGCCGCGCCGTCGGCGCAACTGGCAGTTCGATGCGACGCACGACAATGCCATGACGATTAGCGCGTTGCTCAAATATTTTCCCCGCATAACGGTCGTCAACATCGCTCATCAGAACTTCGTCGCCTTCGTTAAGCGATAAGCCCCATCCGACAATGTTCAGCCCTTCTGTTGTATTCCGCGTGATGGCGACTTCTTCAGGCTCGCAGCCCATTAGCTTCGCTAACCGTTCGCGATGATTATTGATCCGCGCCCAAAGCGTATAGTTGTGCGGACGCGGCGCACTTGACGACATCGCGTTAAACCGGCTGAGCGCCTCGACAACAGAAGTGGGGTGCGGATTGTTGCCGCCGCCATTAAGTATAATCCATCGCCCGTCGAGGCGGTATGCGCGCGCGACGGACATCCAAAACAACTCGTCCCGGGCTACATCATCAGCGCTGCGTCCGCGTGCGCTTTGCGCCGCCGCAGAAGCAATGGAAACCGCATTCGCCGCAAACGCGACGGCGGCGGTTCCAAGTAAGCTCTCTCGTCTCGTCAACATACGCATCTCAGTTTTCTGATTTTGGCGACTTATAATGACGCCGCCAGCGCCAAAGATGAGCGATGGCTACGATCATCGCGCCGGCAACGGTCAGCGGTCTCTCGATGTCATGCAAAGATTCTAAGAATGCGGAAGCCGTCAGAAGCGCTAGCCCTAACGTCACGAAAAAAACGAAAGCGAGGTTCCGATAATGCACACCTCGAATGAAAGCGGCGCTTCCGGAAATAGGAATGGCTAAAAGCACAAATAGCTTGTGGACCCATTCCGCTTCCGCCCAAGAGCTCAATACCGGGAGCATGGATGCGAGCACAGGCAACGCCAAGCAGTGAATCACGCATAGGCTCGAAAGGCCGATGCCCGTCGCATCGATCATTCTGATCCCAACGCTTGATGTGGCCTTCGCATTTTTTACACTATGCATTTGAACCTTTTCCTGATTCCAAGAAAAAGGCGCCCGGACGCGCTGTGACACTGATTGCAGCATTGCGCCCGGGCGAAGTGGCGCTGACGCGTCGGAGGAGACGCGCGCTCACAGCGCATTTTGCGAATGAGTGTTGCTGTGCTTGCGCCGCCATGCCGCCCCGCTCCGGAATGTCTTGGAGGCTGCCGTGAGGTGCGACCGCCCGATTCCCGAGAAGGCGATAAGATCAAAGACCCAACCGTGATACTATCACAAAATATAACGCTTCATGTTAGAAATAGAGAGTAGTGTCCTGCGATTTGGCTCCAAAAGAGTTTCAACGATCTGCCGGCCAACAGCATTTATCTTTCAAGTCGACAGTGTTTTCAGCACAACAAATAAAAGCAGCGAAGCGACCTAGTTAGTGGATATGCCCGCCTTCCGCGCCATGCGACAAAGACAGGGCGCCAGCAATTGTTAGTCCTAACAGGAAAATCAGAATCTTACTGCCCCGCCGCTCGCGATCAACTTGGCGAGGCAAGTGTGTTGCGCCAACAAACAAGAGGGCGCCAGCGGTGACAGCCATCAGCGACCCAAGCGTTGATTCGTCCATATCATGGGTAAAGGTAAGTGCTGCTAATGTGCCCGCAGGGGTCGTAACTGCAGCCAGCGCCAATGCAGATATAGCGGCAATGAAACTCTTGACGCCTGCAGTCCGCATAAGCGCGAACACAATCACGCCTTCTGCAAACTCATGAAGAATAAGACCTGATGCGGTTAGCAAGCCTGTGAACAAATCGTGGGCGAACAATATTGGATATTCAAGGCCATCGACAAACGAGTGTATGCCGATACCGATAAGCGGTGCTGCTAGAAAGGTTCGCGATGTATCCTGATTGCCTGGCGTTGCAGCGTGAACAAGCTCATCGAACGCGTAGAGAAGAAAATAGCCAAAAAGAACCAGAAGCGCACCATAGTTGGTAATCTCAAGCGCCTCCGGGATCAGATGCATAACGGCGGTGCCGATGAGGATGCCCGATGCGAACGCGATGACGGCGTTTCGTTCGCGATCTGCCCATTCAGCGTTGAGGGCGCCCGCAATAATCCCAATCGTTGCAAGTAGCGCCGCGCCCAGGCTCGCTAATAGCGCCGGCTCTTGCAGAAGCTGAGTAAACACCACGTCCCCCTCATCCCATACCGCGTCGATCATAGCAGGCTTCCCGAAAAGCGCAGCTCCTTAAAGGCGCAGACAAATTTTTCCATCGATACCAGCGGGCGTTTAGTATAGGATTGTTTTCGCGTAAGAAATTGAATTCGTCGAAGTTAGATTGATCGTTGAACAAGTTTCCGATTATGCAGGCACCAAAGCTGGCGCAGTCCTTTCGCCACCTATTTCTTCAGTTTTTCGTCTTGCTCTTAGCGGTCGCACTGACGTCCATTCCAGCCGGGGATGCGCACGCGCACCCTGAAGACGACTTTTGCGAAGCGGGCTCAGGGCTCGATCCCGCCTTATGCCGACAGCTTGCTGAGGCGAACAGCGCCGAAGCGCCGGTAATACGCCCGCTGCTGGATGAAGAGGGCAATATTCGATCACCGCTGGATACGGCCGCCCTGTATCTAAAGATCGGCGTGCAGCACATTTTGCCGAGTGGAACGGATCATATTCTATTTGTGCTGGCGTTGTTTCTAGCTTCGGAACGCATACGCAGCCTTATTATTCAAATATCGGCGTTTACCGTTGCGCATACAGCGACCCTTGGACTGGCGGCCGCAGGCGTGATCGAGCCGCCGGCGTCAATCGTCGAGCCCTTGATCGCACTTTCGATTGCTTATGTTGCAATTGAAAACTTGTTTTTTCGCGATATTTCGAAATGGCGGCCTTTAATCGTGTTTGGATTTGGCCTTTTTCACGGTTTAGGTTTTGCAGGATTTATCCGTGACGTCGGTTTGCCGCCAGGACAGTTTTGGTCGTCGCTGATCGGATTTAATGTAGGCGTTGAAATCGGCCAGCTCGCCGTTGTGCTGGCCGCTGCTTTGATCAGCATACCCATGAAGTTGGCGCTGGCGCGCGCCAACTTTTCCTATCGCAGCGTTGTTGTTATCCCGGCTTCCGTACTGATCGCATTGATCGGATTGTGGTGGGCCACAACGCGCGCCTTTGGTCTTTAGACCGCGCCGCAGCCCGTTAGCATTGTCGGTTAACCGCCCGTGCCGTCGAGTCCGCGGACTCTCAAGAGCGGCTCAATCTCAGGGTCTTTTCCGCGGAAATTGCGGTAAAGCTCATCTGCCTCGCGCAAACCGCCCGCTTCATAAACCCAGGTCTTCAGTTTTTTAGCAAGTTCAGGATTGAAGATGTCGCCCGTTTCCTGGAACGCCATAAACCCATCGGCATCAAGAATTTCCGACCAAAGATAGGCATAGTAACCGGCGGAATATCCGCCTGCGAAGATATGCGCAAAGTACTGCGATCGGTAGCGCGGCTCGATCTCCGGCGGCAGGCCATATCCTTCCAGAACCTCCCGTTCAAACGCGCGCGCATCGGTGATGTTCGCTGCTTCTTCCGGCGTTAGCCTGTGCCAAGCAAGATCAAGCAGCGAGGCGGCAATATACTCTGTCGTTTTAAAGCCCTGATTGAAGGTCGACGCGTTGCGCATCTTCTGAACCAACTCGCCGGGCATCACTTCGCCCGTTTCGTTATGCTTAGCGTAGTCAGCAAGCATTTGCTCCTGGCTCGCCCAGTGCTCAAGAATTTGCGCCGGAAACTCTGTATAGTCACGCGGCCCGTCAACGCCTGAGAAATTCTCGTAACGAATTTGCGTCATCAACCCATGCAGCCCATGGCCAAATTCATGGAACAGTGTTTCCACTTCATCGAACCGCATCAATGTCGGCTCGCCATCGGGCGGCGCAATCAGGTTCATGTTGTTGGTAACAATCGGACGAATCTCGTTGCCGTTGATGTCGGACGCGTCGCGATAGGTGCTCATCCAGGCGCCGCCGCGCTTTGAATCACGGGCGTACATATCCATCATGAAAAGCCCCAGATGAGCGCCGTTCTCATCCTTCACATCATAGGATGTCACAACCGGATTCCAGAGCGGCGTTTCTACTTCTTCAAAGGTGACCCCGAAGAGTTTGGTCGCCATGTCAAATGCGCCCTGGCGCACCGCATTCAGCTCAAGATAAGGCGCGAGCAATGCGTCATCAAATGCATAACGGTCCTGGCGTACGCGCTCAGCGTAGTGCCACCAATCATGCCCAGCTGCTTTAAAGCCTTCGCCGTCAGTATCAATAAGCGCCTGAATGTCCGCGAGCTCTTGTTCAGCGCGCGCAAGGCCGGGCCGCCAGACGCGCAGCAGGAATTCTTCCGCAGCCTCAGGCGTCTTCGCCATGCGCGTTTCTAATTGATAATGCGCATGCGATTCGTAACCCATGAGCTGCGCGCGCTCAGCACGAAGCTGTGCAATCTTGATCGCCAGCGGACCATTATCGATTTCCCCTTCCGACGCGCGCAAACGATAGCCGTCGAAGAGTTGCTGACGCAATTCGCGATTGGTGGACTGCGTCATAAAGGTCTCAAACGGCGAGCGATTAAGACCGATCACCCACTTGTCCTCGCCATCGACTTTGACAGCCGCCTTGAAGCTGTCGCTCAAGCCCCCGAGATCGGCAGGGTCTGTGATTTCCAACTTAAACCCGGTGGTTGCCTTCAGCAGGTTCTGCCCAAACTCGGTAGTAAGCGCTGAAATTTCTTCATTGATCTCTGCGACGCGATCCTTGGTTTCCTTGTCGAGCGCAGCGCCGGCGCGAACAAAATCGCGATGGGTTAGTTCGAGTAAACGCGCATCTTGCTCGTCGAGCTGAAGCGATGCTCTTTGATCGTATACAGCCTTCACACGCTCAAACAGCGGCTCATTAAAGCGTATATTGTTGAACTCGCGGGTAAGCATCGGATAGATTTTCGATTCCAGATCTCGCAGTGTATCGTTCGTATCTGTATTGGTGATGTTGCCGAACGTATTGGCCACCTTGTTCAGTTGCTTGCCGGCGAGATCCAACGCCACGATGGTATTTTCGAATGTTGGCGACTCAGCGCTGTTGGCGATCGCGTCGATCTCTTCCCGCAGCTCAAGGATCGCCGCCTTGGTCGCGGGCATGTAGTGTTCGTCTTTGATTTGGGAAAAGGGCGGCGTCCCATAGGGCGTATCCCAAGCGACGGTAAACGGATTGCCTTCGAGCTCCGCTTCGCTCACGGTGATTTCATCGCTCGCATCGTCTGCTGGAGTCGCATTCTCCGCGGTGGCCGATTCCGCCGGCGTTTCATTTTGAGTTTGCTCGCCGCCACAGGCAGCAAGAGCGATCGCAAGCGCCGCAATTGATGCGGTTGCTCCAAGGTTGTTCATACTTTTCTCCGATTGTGAGTCTCTTCGTCGCTGGTCGCGATTTGCACGTCCGCTGCATCCGAGTTGCCTGGAGCCGACGCTCTCGCTTTCCGGGATTCAACTAACGTGTGTCCGCCCCGATCCATGAAAACACTAATAACCAATAAGAGCGGCATGCAAATCGTTATACTATCACAAAATTCAACAACTCGTCCTGCAAATCAAGCGCTTTGTCGCAGCCAATTCTGACGGCGACGCTCACACGACAAAATGCAGGAAGGCTTACAGACTTTCTTTTCTCGCCACACTACTTGGCGGCATCCACTCCAGCGCGCTGCTCATCGCGAAGGGCGCGGAATTCATTGCCCTCATACCAATTCGGCCATTCATCAGAATAGGCCATCGAAGCGCCAACCTCGAAAAGAATTTCGAAGGTCTGAAGTATCGCGCGCATGTCCCAGGCTTCGTCATATTCATCGGCGGGTTTATGATAGCGTTCCGCGCGATAATCAGCCGCGATGGCGCGGCCGGCTTCCTGTCCGCCGTCGATCAGATCAAGACCAGCGTTTGCGTAAAGCATCGGCACGCCAGTCTTGGCTAAAGAAATATGATCGGACCTATAAAAGAAGCCGCTCTCCGGGCTCGCATCGGGACTTAGCGAAAGATTGCGCTTGCCCGCGGCTTCCTGAAGCAAGTCTTCAAGTTCAGACGCGCCGTTGCCTACCACGATCAAATCTTTCGCCGGCGGCGTCGGAAGCAGTGCGTCAACATTGATCCCGCCGACGATGTTCGCAAGCGGCACAAAAGGATCTTCCGCAAAGTAAGCAGAGCCTAATAGGCCTGACTCCTCAGCTGTGACGGCGATGAACAGAACTGACCGGTCTGGCGGGGTTTCATTCTTAGCGAAGGCGCTTGCGATCGACAAAATGCCCGCCGTACCTGTTGCGTTATCGACAGCCCCATTTGCGATGCTGTCACTTGCGGCTGAAAAGTTGCGGCCCAGATGGTCCCAGTGCGCCATATATAGAATGTATTCGTCGGGCCGCTGAGCGCCGCGAAGGACGCCCGAGACATTGGCCGATTCACTTTCGCGGATGTTGTTATTGATCACGCCAGATGCGCTTAGGCCGGACATAGGAACAGGAGAAAAACCAGGCGTCGCGGCAGCCGCAAGTTGCGTGTCGAAATCAAGACCAGCTTCGGAAAAGAGTCGCTGCGCGACACTTTCCTGGATCCAGCCTTCCATCAACACCCGATCGGCGCCGCCATTTGCTCTCTTCAGATCAAGTTGCGGTCCGCTCCAACTGCCTTCGACGACGCCCCAACCATAGGAGGCTGGTTCGGTTTGGTGAACGACAATCGCCGCGGCGGCGCCCTGTCGCGCAGCTTCTTCAAATTTGTAAGTCCATCGCCCGTAATAGGTCATGGACCTTCCCTTAAAGAGTTCGGGATCTTGCGTGGCGTAGCCGGGATCGTTGACGAGCATGACGACGGTCTTGCCGGTCACATCAATTCCCTCATAGTCATTCCAACCATATTCGGGCGCGACGACCCCGAAGCCGACAAAAACTAAATCGCTATATGAAAAACTCACGTTTTCTTCGACGCGCTTTGTCCAGAACATGACCTCTTCGCCATAAGCAAGCTGTGATCCATTTACGGAGAATGAGGAACGCCGGGGATCAGCCGTTAACTCGATGAGCGGCACCGCTTGCTCATAGCTATTTCCATTAGCGGGCAGGAGCCCAATTTCCTGCATTTCGTCGATGAGGTATTGGCGCGTTTTCTCGCCGCCGCTCGTTGCCGGGGCGCGGCCGCCGAAATCATCAGACGCTAAAGTGGCAATGCGCGCGCGCAGGCTGGTTTCATCTATCGTCGCTAGCGGAAATGGGGCGCTAGTCGCCACGTCGTCCAGCGCTGGTTCATTTGTATCGGGGGGCTCTGTTTGGCTGCCGCAGCCCGCAGCGACTACCACAGCAGCAATGAATAGAGATAACCGGCCAATCTTTTTCATGGAACCCCTCACAATAATGATGCTGGCCATGATTATCGCGCGAAGCTGGCCCCAACGTCTAGTGTGTTCCCAACAGGGGGCGAATGGGGCAAATAATGGGCGCCGGCTAGGCGTCGACGCCATCAATAACGGCGACAAGCCGCGCCGGACTGCCCGGCTTCAGCGGCGGCGATCTATGACGAATAAGGCTGTTCGCACCGCTTTTCTTGCCACGAAAGATCGCTGCATCGCCCGTGCCGAGGCAGTTTAGCGGGCCAACATAATTCTCTTGCTGCTCGCGCGCAGCGTCCGCGAAAGCTGTTGGGACCCATTGGGTTCCCGGGCCGGAATAAGTGATCACAAGCCTCATGGAAACATTGTCGAGATGAAATCTGCGGCATCCATTGTCGTTCACTGTTTCAAACCGAATGCGAACGGTCTGATTTTGGCTGGCGTCTGCAAACCATCTGGAAAGGTCAAGGAGATCGTCCAATAAAGCCGTACAATCGCGCCCCGTCGAGCTATTGAGTTCTTGGGTGAAGCGCTTGCTATCGATGTGACGATGAGGATTGATCAGCGTTACGCATCCAATGTCATCCTCGCTGATCAATTCTGCAACACCTTTCAACTCATCTGTGAGTTGGCGACGCCAGATTGCTAGCGTTACTGCTGGGTGGGCGATGCACGCAAGAAATTCCGCGCGCGGACCCGAGGCGATCACACCTTCAAACGGTTTTAGCTTAGCGACGCTCACAACAGCTTATCCTCAACCACTGGTCTTTTGGCTTAGTGAAGATTCGGCTAGCGCGCGTTCAAACAGACCACCTGCAAGGTGACTGTTTTGATCGGATTTACTGACTGTTATGATCGGATTTGATGTTTGATATTCGCTTCCAGTCACTCGGCATTTCTCCCGTCGGCGTGCCGTCGCGCAGTGCAACAATAGTTACAATCCACGATTGCTATGTGATACAATCACAATAATCGTCATGTTAGGGGTTGCGGGGCGAATTCGTGGAGTTATCAAGTCGCGCTGTGAGCACCGAACAAACGCCAGCCCTCTGTGTCAACATTCAGGATCTCGAATACACATGGGCGAACGGCGTCCGCGCCTTATCAATCCGCCATTTTAGCGTTCTGCCAAGTGAAAGGCTTTTCTTGCACGGGCCGAGCGGCAGCGGCAAGTCAACGTTGCTCGGCGTCATCGCTGGCGTATTCGCACCGACATCCGGCGAAGCGACAATTCTCGGTCAGCCATTTCACTCAATGACGGCAGCTGCGCGGGACCGTTTGCGGGCAGACGCCATGGGCGTCATATTTCAGCAGTTCAATTTGGTGCCGTATCTCAATCTCGTTGAAAACGTGCTCCTGCCTTGCCGATTTTCCCGTGACCGCGCTGAGCGTGTGGGGGCAACCGACGCCAAACGGATTGACAAAGCGCTGCATCTCCTCAATCGCCTTGGCCTAGAAGAGGAAGCGAAGGCGAACCGCCCCGCTGCAGAACTCTCCACCGGTCAACAACAGCGCGTCGCCGCCGCCCGCGCCCTGATCGGATCGCCATCGCTGATTATTGCCGATGAACCAACTTCGGCGCTTGATGCTGAAACGCGCGACACATTCATTGCAACGCTGCTTTCGGAAGCGCAGCAAGCCGCCGTCCTTTTTGTCAGTCATGATGCATCGCTCTCGAACCATTTCGACCGACTTGTGGCATTGGACAACATAAACTTCAGTCAAGACGAACGCGTGGTTTCCCCTCCCCTGAACATGCCGGCAAGGGCGGAGGCTTAGATGAACTTGGCTTTGCTCGCATGGAAAAGCGCTAAGGCTCGCGCAGCAACGACCATCCTGACGATCTTTTCAATCGCCATATCTACGGCCCTGCTTCTCGGCGTAGAAAAAATCAGGGATGGCGCACGCTCCAGCTTCGAACAGACCGTTTCTGGAACCGACCTGATTGTCGGCGCGCGATCAGGACCTATTAACCTCCTATTGTATTCTGTATTTAGAATTGGCGATCCAACGGCGAATGTTTCCTGGCAGTCATATGAGGCGTTTGCACAGCGGCAAGACGTCGCCTGGACCGTGCCGCTTTCGCTTGGCGATTCGCATGAAGGCTTTCGCGTCCTTGGCACAACACCTAACTACTTTGAAAACTACCGATATGGCGCAAAACGACAGTTAAAGTTCGCAAACGGCGCGGCGTTTTCAGATGTCTTCGACGCCGTCATAGGCGCAGAAGTCGCACGTGAACTTGGATACGAGCTCGGCGCCGAGTTCGATATTTCACATGGACTAAAAAGTGCGAGCTTTGCGGAACATAAAGATCGACCCTTCAGGGTCGTTGGGATTCTCGGCCGAACGGGCACGCCTGTCGATCGAACCATCCATGTCAGCCTGGAAGGCATCGAAGCTGTTCACATCGGTTGGAACAACGGCGCGCCGCCCATCGGCCGCAACGGGCAAATATCGATAGAAGAGATCGACAAGAACCAACTCCAGCCTGAATCAATTACCGCGTTTCTCGTAGGACTAAAAAGCAAGAGCGCTGTCCTTCGCTACCAGCGAGACGTCAACACTTTTCGGCCGGAAGCCTTATCCGCGGTGATCCCGGGCGTTGCGCTTTCGCAACTTTGGCGCGTTGTAGGCGCTGCAGAGCAAGCGTTACGGGGCGTCGCCATTTTTGTTATCGCGGCAGGCCTTACCGGGCTGCTCACTACTATCCTCACTAGTCTCAACGAGCGCCGACGGGAAATCGCCGTTCTGCGCTCCGTTGGCGCCAAGAGTCGTGACGTCTTTTTTCTGCTAGTGTGCGAAGCGACAATCGTCGCTGCTATCGGCGCTACAATCGGCGCTGCCGCCATTAACCTAGGGCTTATGTTCTTCTCAACGCAAATCGAAGCGGCTGCTGGCTTTCCGCTGGGCGGATTTGGTTTTTCTCTATATGATCTCTACATTACGTGCGGCGTTATTTTCATCGGGTTCGCGCTTGGATTTCTTCCCGGCTGGCTCGCCTACCGCCGGTCGCTGAGCGATGGACTGACGGTCCGAATATGAGGTTGTTAGTGAAGTATATCCTGTTTGCAATCGCACTTGTTGCTGCGGCGCCGGCCTTTGCAGAGGAACCAAAGACGCTCTACTGGGAGGAACTCCTCCCTGAGGGGGAATTGGAACGCCTTGAAGAACTATACGCATCGCAACCAATGGCTGCGTTCGGACATTCTCCCTATGACGATCCCATGATGGGCGGCATGCCAGTGCAGATTGGCACCTTCAACGTCGTGGAGGAGCTTGAGGGAAAGCTCGTTCGTATTCCAGGTTTTGTGTTGCCATTCGAGTATTCCAAATCTGGAGAGATTTCAGAGTTTCTGCTCGTCCCCTATTTCGGGGCGTGCATCCATGTACCGCCGCCGCCGCCCAACCAGTTGGTTTATGTCGAAGCTGAAAAGCCCGCAAAACTGGGCCAACAGTGGAACGCTATCTGGGCAATCGGTATCTTGCGCACAAAGAAACACATCAATGAACTCGGCGACGCCGCCTACACGCTCGAGCTTCAAGGATGGGAGGAATATGATGACTAAAGTTAGAAAGACGTCTTTTTTGATTACCGCCCTATCGTTTTTCACGGTCAACGCAATAGCCGGGGAGGATCACGATGACGACGAGCATCGCCACCATGAAGCGCACACCCATGGCGTATGGGAATTGTTCGCGGCGTTAGACGAAGCGCGTTTGTCAGTAACCATTAAAGGGCCGCTGATCGATGTGCTCGGATTCGAATCCATCCCAACGACAGATGAGCAGCGTGAAGCAGTCTCTAAGGTGGCGAAACAACTTCAGGCGCCTGACGTTCTGTTGACGCCAGACGAACGCGCGGGCTGCCAGTTGTCGGCGCCTGGAACCATCGCGCTGCCGGAGGGATTCTTGCAAACCGCCAAAGCGAACGCAGCCCAGGGCGACAGCCATGAAAGCCACGCCCATCACGACAGTCATGACGACCAAGACGATCACGAACACCATGAGGATCATGATGATCATGCGGATCATGAGGATCATGAGGATCACGAGGATCATGAGGATCACGAGGATCATGATGTTCACACAAACAACTTTGAAGTGACCTACGAGTTCGATTGCAAAGCGCCAAAACGCTTGGGCAAACTCAACGTGTCTGGGTTCAATGCGTATCCCACGGTTGAGACTGTCGACGCGGTATTTCTGAGCGAGACGACCACAGTTTCACGACGGCTTACGCAGAAGTCCCAAACACTCACTCTTGATTAGCGCTTGGCCATTAGAATGTGCGACCTGCCAATGTGAATTCGCTGTCGGCTCTGCCAAATCGGATTCAAACCGGTTCGGCGGCGACAACATAGTTGCGACAAGCGCGCAGCGCGCCTTCCTCGCTAATGACGTCAAACGCTTCGGCGCGCAAAGCTGCGCCGCGCTCTTTGAGTGCCTTTGCCAGTGCGCGATCGGACAGCGTCTCAAGCGCGGACGCGCATAAATCGATCTGCGTGTTGACGAAGCGCTCCTTGTATCGACTTGTAAAGTGCTTGACGGTGCGCACCGCAAATCCCGCGCGCTTCAAACTGTCAACCACCCATGGCGAAGGATACTCGCGGTACGGCCTGTCGCCCGTCAGCAAGACGCAAGCGTCACGAAAGCGGCCGATCTCCCAGACAATGCGTCCCGCCCTGGTTTCAGGACGGTCTGTGGGCACGTAGGGTTCAAGGCCCGTCACATAGAGCGCGCTGCGGGTTAAGGGCCGTAAGCGCGAGAAAAGATAGGACTGGAAATAGGGCGCAAATCCCTCAACTGCGCCCAGCAAGTAGTCAGCGAGCACCGTGTCGAAGACCTCGCCTTTTAACAGTTCGGCGTCGACCCAATTGCCCAGTACTATCCGGTCCTGCGGTCGTTGCCCCGATTTGATTGCATTGCGCACCTCAGCGGCGTGGTTGGCCGCGCCAGTCACTGCTGTCCAACGCGTCGTGGAAAGGCTTTCTACCCAGCGGATGGACTTGACGCCCGTTCCTGCGTCGAGCAACGCGCCCCAAGGGCGTTCGCCGTGCAAGCGCTCTATGCAGCGATAGAGCGCCGAATGCTTCTGCGTCTTCACGAGTAGCGCCTCAGACATTCTGTGACGTTAGCGAACTCAGCCAGTTCCAACGTGTCCTCTTGCTCCCGCGATGATCCCCTCATACGGGGATCGCTCATCAGCGTCAAAAAAGGGCCAAAGGCAGCCGGCAGAATGCGTTGGTTTTGATGTCCACTTCTCTAATCGGTGGGTTCAGCTGAGATTGGTCTTCGAGCAGACGCGGACCGGCGTTGCTCAATTTGCGTTTTGTGCGGTCATGAAAAATCCTATAGTAAAAAATGAACAACAAAGGGGAACAGGGCGATGAAGTGGATGCGTAAACATACAATACTCGTAGCGGTTGTTACGGCGCTGGGGTTGAGCATCGGATTGGCGTCCCTCGCCTTCCCACAATCGAGCGACGAGGAACAATCAAGTCCCCTTGCCTCTTTACCGCTTCGATTGATCGGCCCGGCCTATCCATCGGGCCGCATTTCCGACTTCGCGTTCTTTTCCGGCGGTCATCACGACTACTTGGTCGGCGTCGCCTCAGGCGGGTTGTGGCGCACCACCAACGCCGGCGTCACTTGGACCCCAATTTTCGACAAAGAAGGCGCCTACGCCATTGGCGTTGTAGAGATCGCGCCCTCAGACGAGAAGATCATCTGGGTTGGCACGGGCGAGAACAATGCGCAACGATCGGTTGCCTTTGGCGACGGCGTCTACAAATCCACCGACGGCGGGGCAACCTGGAGCAATATGGGGCTGAAGGACTCGGGTCATATCAGCCAGATTTGGATTCATCCAAGCGATCCGAACACCGTATTGGTCGCAGCGCAGGGACCTTTGTGGTCCGATGGCGGTGATCGCGGACTCTACAAGACCACAGATGGCGGCGCCAACTGGACTGAAATCCTGACCGTCGACGAGCACACCGGCGTAAACGAGTTCATAGTGCACCCCGAGAACTTCGATGTCATTGTCGCATCGAGCTATCAGCGTCGCCGCCATGTCTGGGTGCTGATCAATGGCGGGCCGGGCTCTGGCATTCATCGCACAACGGATGGGGGCGAGACCTGGACAGAAGTTACGGCCGGCATGCCGAAGGACGACATGGGGCGGATCGGCCTTGCCATGGCGCCGTCCAATCCGGATATGTTGTATGCGATCATTGAAGCACAGCCTGATGAACAAGGCGTTTATCGTTCGAAAGACTTTGGGCAAAATTGGGAAAAGCGCTCAAGTCACATGACTACTAGCCCGCAATATTACAACGAGATTGTCGTCGATCCGCTCGACGAAAACGTCATCTATTCACTCGATACATTTTCCAAACGCTCCATAGATGGCGGTAAGACATTCACCGATCTTGGCATTGCGCACCGGCATGTAGACGACCATGCGTTATGGATTGATGAGACGAATACTGATCACCTCATCATCGGCGGTGATGGCGGCATTTATGAAAGCTGGGACGGTGGCGAGCTCTGGCGGCATATCGACAATCTGCCGATTGTTCAGTTTTACCGAATTCAGCCCGACAACGCGGAACCGTTTTACAATGTCTGTGGCGGCACGCAGGACAACAACTCACTGTGCGGACCATCGCGTACGACCCTTGTGCATGGAATAACCAACTCTGACTGGCATATTATTTTGGGAGGAGACGGCTATAAACCCCAAATCGATCCGCGAGATCCAAACATCGTGTACACGCAGTACCAATATGGCGGACTCGCTCGTTACGACCGGCGCACGCAGGAACGCGTGTTTTTAACGCCGCAGCCGCCAACCGGCGAACCAGCCTACAAATGGAACTGGAATACGCCGCTGCTCATAAGCCCGCATAATCCAGATCGCATTTATTACGCGGCCGAATATCTTTTCGCGTCTAACGACCGCGGCGACAACTGGGACATCATCAGCCCCGATCTCACTCGCCAGCTTGATCGCAATGCGCTTGAAGTAATGGGGCGGGTCTGGAGTGTCGATGCTATCGCGAAGAACGACTCCACCTCCATTTACGGCGCGGCGATTGGCCTTAGCGAAAGCCCATTGGTCGAGGGACTGATCTATGTCGGCACTGACGACGGCGTCATTTCGATCACAGAAGATAACGGAGCGAATTGGCGACGGATTGAAGCTATTCGCGGCGTTCCTGATATGACTCTGGTGGAAGACATCATCACCTCAGTTCACAATCCTGATGTGGCCTACGCGGTGTTCGACAATCACAAACGCGGCGACCATAAGCCTTATGTTTATCGCACCGGCAATCGCGGCGGGGCGTGGCGATCGATTTCAGGTGATTTACCGGATTGGGGGGCGGTGCACACAATCGCAGAGGATCACATCGACCCAGATCTGTTGTTTGTGGGAACGGAGTTCGGGCTGTTTTACAGCCAAAATGGCGGCCAAAACTGGACACAGCTGAAGACCAACTTTCCTACAATCGACGTGCGCGACATCGAGATTCAACGTCGTGAAAGCGATCTTGTCGTCGGCACATTCGGGCGTGGAATATACATCCTCGACGACTACTCTCCCTTGCGTGTGAAAGCTGAAGAGCTGGCGGACGCCGAGGCAACCTTGTTCCCGGTGCGCAATCCATGGCTTTATGTTGAAGGCGACTTATGGGGGACATGGGGCGGAGCGAAAGGCTTCAACGGCGATAACTTTTGGTATGCCGAAAACCCACCCTACGGCGCCGTGTTCACCTATGTGCTCAAAGACGGCTTGAAATCGCTTGCCGACGCGCGGCGCGAGGCAGAGATTGAAGTCGAAAAAGAAGGCGGGGACACGCCTTATCCTTCATGGGACGAACTACGCGCCGAAGACCGTGAGGATGAACCCGCCATTGTTTTTACAATCACTGATGCGGCGGGAAGTGTGGTCCGCCGGTTCACAGGTCCCCATGACGAAGGTCTTCATCGCGTTGCATGGGATTTGCGATATGCAGCGCCCGATCCGGCTGAGCTTGAGGGTGCAACGCCCTCGCTGTTTGGCAGCGCGCCCGTCGGACCAATGGTCGTTCCGGGCGAGTATACGGTGACGATCGCCAAGCGGATAAACGGCGTCGTAACGCCTTTGTCCGATCCCCAGACCTTTATCGTCAAGCCGATCGACGCTAGCCCCGAGGCGACCGACGATCGCGAAGGCCTGCTGGCGTTTCAGCAAGAAACTGCGGATTTGACCCGCGCTGTCTCTGGCGCAAGCACCGCTTCTTCTGAATTGCGCAATCGAGTAGCACATCTCAAAATCGCCGTTGAAGCGTTGACCTCGCCAAACGATGACCAGCGCACACGCATCCAGCAGCTCGAAGCGATACTAGACGAAGCGGATGTCGCTTTGAGAGGCGATCGGACGGTAAGCAGCCGCAATGAACCGGCGCCTTGGTCAATCACAGCGCGCGTAAATCAGATTCGCGGATGGGGCTGGTCGACCCAATCGCCAGCCACCGGCTCGAGTGTAGACGCACTCGCTGCAGCTAATAACGAATTCAGGACCGCCCTGGCGCAACTTAGAGATGTCGAAACGCGTCTTGCAGCGTTGGAAGACGAGCTCGAACAACTAGGCGCGCCCTACACTCCTGGCAGCGGTGTGCCATCTTGGCCGTTGGAGGAGTAGCCCAAGCATCCGCGCTTTCCTAATCTGACAGCGTGGCATAAACAATTCGGGGTTTAGCGCGATGAACAATCTTTCCATGAGCAAGGTCACAATGGGGATGAAGTTACTTTCAGTCTGTGGCGCAGTTTTGCTCGCATCAACGCCTCTCCTTGCGCAAGAAACACCGGCATTGACGTCGAAACAGGCGAAGACGGTCGATCGTCTTATCGACAAGGGGCTCAAAGACGATCGCGCCTACGCCATCCTGGAAAGTCTTACGACAGAGATCGGCCCGCGGCTCGGGGGCTCGAAGGCCGAAGCGCGCGCCAGAGATTGGGGTGTTCACACATTCGAAAGTCTGGGATTCAAAAATGTCCGTATCGAGACGTTTGAAATGCCGTTTTGGGAACGCGTTACCGAAACGGCAAGCATTGCAGCGCCCTTTCCACAGGAGTTGAAAATCACCGCGCTCGGCAATTCGGTCGCGACGCCGGATGGCGGACTAACAGGTGACATTGTTCGCTTCCGCACCTTGCTCGATCTGCAGGACGCGCCTTTAGAGGGCCTTGAAGGCAAAATTGTCTTCGTCGACGAGGTGATGACCCGGACACAAGACGGGTCCGGCTATGGCTGGGCCGTGGCGAAGCGGTCGGGGGCGGCAAATGAGGCCGCGAAGCGCGGCGCGGCGGCGGCGCTGATCCGTTCCGCCGGCACCAGTCGCACGCGCACGCCTCATACCGGTAACATGAACTACGCTGATAACGTCACTCCCGTTCCCATTGCAGCCCTATCTAATCCCGATGCTGACCTTTTGGGAAGCGCTCTTTCGTTGGCGAAGGGACCCGTTAGCGTGACACTCGATATTTCTGTCAGGACAAAGACTAAGGTCGAGTCCGGAAATGTGATTGGCGAGATTCCGGGCAAAACGGATGAGGTCATTCTGATTGGCGGTCACCTCGACAGCTGGGATCTCGGCACAGGCGCTGTTGATGACGGGGCCGGCATTGCGATCACGGCGGCGGCGGCAAAGTTGATCGATGAATTACCAGGCCGACCGACCCGTACAATTCGCGTGATTATGTGGGGCGCAGAAGAAGTTGGCTTGTTGGGCGCCCGCGCTTATGCGGCCGCCCACGCCGAGGAACTCGATCGCCATGTGTTGGCGTCTGAATCCGATTTCGGCGCCGGCAAAGTCTGGCGGTTTCGCACCCGTTTCGGCGAAGATGAACTGCCGAAAGCGAAAGTCTATCAGAAAGCCTTGCGCCGTCTTGGAGTTGGTCCGGGCGACAATAAGGCAAATGGTGGTCCGGACGTCATTCCATTGGTTCAGGCAGGCGTGCCGGCGTTTCGTCTCTACCAAGACGGAACCGATTATTTCGATCTCCACCACACGATGGACGACACCCTCGATAAAGTTGACCTAGAATCGCTCCGTCAGAATGTCGCCGCCTGGGCTGCGACAGTCTACATCGCCTCTGAACTAGAAGGCGAGTATCGCTAACGCAAGCACTCATCCTGTATAGTTTTTTACACTGCGCTTTGCGAGCATATGTATAGACACCCCATGGCCGCGCTAACGGACGTTCGCGTCGAGACGAACGTTGGTTTTGACAAAAAGTAACCTAGGAATCTGCAGTGATAACTCAGCGCATGAAAGCCGATATCCGACAGCAAGATTTGATCTAAATCCCAGGAGCAACGTTAAAACAAATGCAGTAAAACCCTACTGTCGTCGTCAACACCGAGGCCGGTCTAGTGATTCCGCCCATCCCGGAAGCTGGACTTGCCCCAATCTAGTCAACGTCGCGAATATCCCTCGGTCACAGTCAATGCTGTCTGTCCTCTCAAAATTGCAGCGTCAGGGAGCCGCGAATTTGTCTTGGCTCGACAGGATGCAGGTGAATGTCGGATACTGGAGCCCCCTCGCCAGGCAACTGCGATTCAAAGAAATAGGTGATGTCAGCGTCCTCTGAATCGAACAGGTTCAGGACATCCAGCCCTAATCGCGCGGGCCCAAGATCGTAATAAAGACCGAGATTGACGATTGTTGTCGGCTCGGAAACGACACTTGCGTCTTCGATCAACGGCGCGGCCCCGAAGCGCCGAAGGCGAAGCGCGGCGGTTAAGCGTTCGGTCGGTTCTACGGTTACGCCGGCGCCAAAGACATTTTCGACAGCCTGGGGAATGCGGTCTTCGCCGCTTGGCGCGTTCTTGAACCGCGCATCGGTATAGGCGGCCGTACCGTCGAAACGGATCCACTCTGCCGGGCTCCAG
>JANQOV010000018.1 GCA_028285645.1 Hyphococcus sp. | reverse complement strand
CTTATTGCGCTTGCTGTAATTGCTGTGATGCTTTGGGCGCTGATGGGACGGCTGCGCATGGTATTGCTGGTCATATTCCCACTCGTTCTCGCGGCTATCCTGACGGCGGCGACCGGCGTTCTCCTCAATGTTCCATTCAACTACGCGAATGTGATCGTATTGCCGTTGCTCATTGGTATTGGCGTCGACGGCGGCATTCACCTTGTCATGCGTCACGATCAGGTGGAGGCCGGCGAAGGGGTTTACGGCACATCGACACCGCGGGCGGTCTTGTTCGCCGCCCTGACCACCGTCGCGTCATTCGGGAGTTTGATGTTGTCGCCGCACCGCGGCACGGCATCCATGGGCGAACTCCTTTCGATCGCAATCGCCTTCACACTGATATGCACGCTTATCGTGTTGCCGGCCGCCTTTCGCTACCAACAGAGCAGAATCCAGCGGGCGGCCCGGAACTATCCGAGGAATTAGTCGAGAAGATGCGTTGCCGCGGCGCCACAGCCCGACCGGACTTTCCCGAATTTAAGATTTGCCGCCAAGGATTTGACGTCGGCGTGCTGGATTATCGCCGCAATCCTTCCATATAACGGTTTCAAAGGCGCGACGGGACCTTTCCCGGCGCGCGCCTGACATCGCCAAGGATCAGACCCCATGCTGTTTTCTCGAATCCGCATCTTCGCCGCCCTGATCGCCGTTGCCTCCGCCACAGCTCCGGCATTTGCACAGGAAATCGAAACGCCTGCGATCAATGAAGAGGAGGAGAAAACGGCCGATGCGATCGCCTTCGCCAAAGAGCTGACCGCCGATGCAACAACGGCGCTCACAGCGGAGGGCGCCAATGACGCAGAAAGGCTCTCCAACTTTCAAGTTGTCCTGGCGGATGGGCTTGCGCTTGAGACGATCGGCAAGTTCATGCTTGGCGAAACACGCAAGAGCATGACCGAGGAACAGCTCGCCCGCTACAATGAAGTTTTCCCGCCCTACCTTACGAAACTTTATGCCGAGCAGTTTGAGGACATTGTCGGCAAGCCGCTTGAGGTGATTGATGCTAAGGCAATCGGCGCTCGAGACGTGATCGTTCGGACACAGTTTGAACGTAAAGACGCTGCGCCCATTAATGTCGACTGGCGTGTCCGCAAATTGCGGTCAGGCGATCAAAAAGCAATCGACATCATCGTTTCCGGCGTGTCGATCATGCTGGTCAAACGCGAAGAATTTTCGGCGTTTATCGCGAATAACAGTATTGACGCCCTGCTCGACCGGCTCGAGCAGGAAACCGCCGCTTAGATACATTTCTCTTTACGATACATACACACCGTTCATCGAGACTGCGCCAGTATAGGCCGGTGGAGAATCTGAATTAACTGGCCATAATGCAGGCTACGTGACATTTTTAGTAACCCAGTTGTGAGCTGTAAGTTCAACAACACGCCAAGGTCGGTCGCGTCGAAGAATTTGGGGTGCGCTTTGTGATACAGGTTAGCTCAAGAGCAACTTTCCGTCAGAAAATAAGACAATTGGTTGTATCGGCGCTTGGCATTTGCGCCTTGGCCGCTTGCGATAGCGGCGGCGGAGGCGGCTCGACCACGCCTGCGCCTACCCCAACACCAACGCCCCCGCCTTCGCCGACCACCGTAACCATCAGCGGGAAAATCACATTCGATCTCGTACCCGCCAACACGGTGACGAACGGGCTGAATTATAATGCAACCGTAGCGCGTCCGGCGCGCGGCGTTCGCGTAGAAGTCGTCAATAGCGCAGGTAGCGTACTGGCTTCCACGATTACCGACGCCGCCGGCGACTACTCGCTGACAACATCGTCAAACACCAATGTCAGAATTCGGGCGCGCGCGCGGTTATTGAAATCAACGGGCGCGACTTGGGATGTGACCGTGCGAGACAACACGAGCGGGAACGCCGACTATGTGCTTGCCGGGTCATTGACCAGTTCAGGCGCCGCTAACTCAACACGCAACCTCAATGCCGCGTCGGGCTGGGGCGGCTCAAGCTACACCGGCGTACGCGCGGCGGCGCCGTTCGCAATCCTCGATGCAATTTACGAAGCCTTGACGCAATTCGAGGCCATCGATGCGGGCATAGCATTTCCGGCCTTGCAAGTTTATTGGAGCGTCAACAACCGTCCGGCGAGCGGTACGATCGCAAATGGCGAAATCGGCACGTCGTTTTATGGCGTATTGGGCGGCGTCCCAACTATCGCTGTCTTGGGCGCTGCTAATGTCGATACCGATGAATATGATCGACATGTTCTGGTGCATGAATTTGGGCACTATTTTGAAGACCAGCTAGCACGCAGCGATTCGCCAGGCGGCTCCCACTCGCCCAGCGCCAGGTTAGATGCGCGGCTTGCGTTCAGCGAAGGCTGGGGCAACGCTTTATCTGGCATAATCTTAGGAGACCCGATCTACCGGGACAGTCTGGGCGCTGCGCAATCAACGGGATTTAACGTCAATGTCGAAACTTATGCGCCACCGACGCCAGGCTGGTTCAGCGAAGGGTCAGTGCAGTCGATCATCTATGATGTCTTTGATTCAGCCGACGACGGAGCTGACGCCCTCTCGGCCGGACTGACGCCCATCTATAATGCTTTTGTCAGCCCGAGTTTCACAAACAGCCCGCTTGCGGCAACTATATTTCTGTGGGCCGAGGTCATTCGCGCTGATCCATCCGTCAATACAGCGGCGTTTGACGCGCTGATCAGCGCGCAATCGATCAACGGCGCCGGGCCGGACGGCGCTGGCGAGACAAATGACGGGGGCATCGCCACTTCGCTGCCGGTATATAAAACCGCTACAGTCGGCGGGGCGGCAGTTGTAATCTGTTCCGTTGACAACGCCGGCACAGGAAACCAACTGGGTGTCCGCAATATGATCCGCGTCAATGTGCCAACTGCAGGCGCCTATACGCTGCAAGCCGTTCGAACTTCCGGCGATACCGGTCGCGATCCCGACATTGTGGTTTTGTTGAATGGTGTTACTCAGGCGGCAGGCATCTCAAGCGTGTCCGATTCCGAAACACTGAATGCCAACCTCGCCGCTGGTGACTATGTGATTGACGTCTATGATTTTCGCAATGTGCTCGGCAACAGTCCTGGCGACGCCTGCTTCGACTTCACCATTCTGTAGCTTCTGAAATGGATAGAGCTATGATCAAAAAAGCAACTTACACTCTAAGCCTTGCAACCGGCGCAGCGCTCTTGCTTGGCGCCTGCGCCGCCCCTGAGGGCGGTGATCTCACTGAACAGGCTGATGGTGTTGAAAAGCCCGCCTCAAACGAAATCACCGCGCAAAGCCCAGGCAAGCCGAGCGCCGCCATTACCCTCACGCATAAGCTCCGCAACGCTGTTGGCCCAGGACAAACCGGCGTCGTCGATGTCACCGTCGCTGACGGTTATGATGCGGGCGCCGCTTCGCTAACCGCGTCAGGCGGAGAAGGCGTTGAAGTGATTGTAGCCAGCGCTTTGCTGGAATACGACATGTCGGGCGATGACCCGCAAAGCTGGGAAATTCTATTCCAAGCCGACAGTCCCGGCGCGCGCTACATCAACATCACAGCCAACGTCACTAATGCTGGCGGCGGCGACATGGTCAAAACCTTCTCGCTCCGAGTGGATATTGAGGGCGATAACGGCGTGGAAAAGGCGGACGGCGCGGCGCCAGTCATCGACTCGGAAAACAACGAAGTCATTCTCGAAGCGGAAGAGACCATCGACAACTAGCTTGCGCGCATTTGAGCGACCTCGCTGCTGCTGGGTTACTCAAACCGGTTGCGATCGCGGAAAGTGACGATCTGCAACTTGTCCTCCCCCACATGGTCGCGGATGGTGTGGTTGAGATTGACCAAATGAAATCGGCTCCACTCATTTGACTGCAAAACCTTGAACATCATCCCCGCCGCGCGCGCCACAACGGCGCCGGCAAGAACGATATAAAAGAGCGCCGCCGCCCCGAAAACCGCAAGCATCTCGGCGCCTGCCCCCAACATGGCGAAACCGATACCAAGACCTGACAGCAAGACGAACGTCAGCAACAATCCCGCCAGCCAATACAGCGTCGTATTGCGGCGCACTTGGTAAAACTTGTTGCGCAACATGGTTTCACAGAGAAAAAGCCGCGTTGCGAACCAATGATAGGCAAGCGTCCACGCGCCGGCTTCATCTTTCAGCGCTTCCCGTTCGGCCATGCGCTTGTCGCGCTCCACGTTCAACGCGCGCCGCTTGGCGACTTGAAAATTGTTGTTGATGCGTGCAAATTTTGACGTGACGTAGTTGTCGAGGTTCATTAGATTTCGCTGCTGAACCACTTTGTAGGGCCAACTATAGATCACGAATACCAAGAAAGCAGCGATCAACGCCGCAGCGCCATAAATAAGCCCCGCCTGGGCGATGTCGCTGAAGAAGGATGCGAACGCGACACCCGTCCATTGCGCGATTGCCGCCCCGACAAAGACGATAAATCCGATCAGCGGCGCCCAATATAAAAGCAGCCTGCGGGTGTTAGCATTCAGCGTACGGCGAAAGAGTGTCGCAACGTCAATAAAGCGCTCATCAATGCTGCCCTCGCCTGCCCCAAGCGCAGCGCTGAGATATTGATCTTCAATTTCCTCGTAGAACAACTCCCCGCCGGAAAACAATGGGAACTTAAACTCGTAAAACCGCTTGGCCTGAGTCGCTGTGTTCTGCGCCTCTTCCAGCGTTAAGTCCGATGCAGATTTTTCTATCAATCGCGGCCGCGGCAACTGCTTGAACATTGCCGCTTCCAAACCGCTCGGCGGTTCTTCGCGATACTCATCTTCAAGAAGGTCAAACGCCGCAATATTAGCAGCAACGGTTTTAGCGGCGACGCCGCCGCTTGATTTCGCTGTGGCGCCGGCCACGGCGCCCGATTTAGAGCCGACTTTCGTACTTTGGCGCACAGCGCCACGCCGAAGCAGTTTTGTGAATGGTTTAAATAAATTGCTTCCGGTTTTTGATAATATCATCCGTCCTCCTCTTATTTGTTTAAATGGTGCTTGATTGCCGGCGATCAATCCTACATCGCAGCGGTGCGCTGCTCTTTTTCACGAAGTTTTTGTGAACATTCGCACTTGCAAAAGGAATCGATGAACGACTAAACACATCGTTCAGACCAACACATTTTGAACTCAACCACTTCTTTTTTAACCCCGCGCCTCATGCTGCATATCAACGACCTTACCTACCGCATTGAAGGACGCCTGCTGTTCGATCAGGCGACTGCGGCAATTTCCGATGGATGGAAAGTCGGCTTTGTCGGGCGCAACGGCTCAGGCAAATCGACCTTGCTGAAAATGATACGGCGCGAGATTTATGCAGGCGACGAAGAAATATCCGTACGCAAGAACCGTCGCGTCGGTTGGGTGGCGCAGGAGGCGCCTGCGGACTCGGCGAGCCTCATCGAAACCGTGCTCGCCGCAGACAAAGAGCGCGCCTCATTGCTCACGGAAGCGGAAACCGCAACTGACCCTTCCCGCATCGGCGAAATCCAGACAAGGCTTGCAGATATCGGCGCCCATTCGGCGCAAGCGCGGGCGGGTGCCATTCTCGCGGGCCTTGGGTTCTCGGCAGCGGAACAGGAAAAGCCCTGCGCAGAGTTTTCTGGCGGTTGGCGCATGCGCGTCGCGCTGGCGGGCGTTCTCTTTGCTGCGCCTGATTTGCTGCTGCTTGATGAGCCTACAAACTATCTCGATCTTGAAGGTACGATCTGGCTGGAAAACTATTTGAAGCGCTATCCCCACACTGCGTTGATCGTCAGCCATGACCGCGATCTCCTCAACCACGCGGTTACGCACATACTCGCGCTGGAAAATGGAAAGCTATCTATCACGCCCGGTGGTTATGACGCCTATGAGCACATCCGCGCCGAAGCGCGCGCGCAAGCCGCTTCATTCAAAGCCCGTCAAGAGGCGCGCCGACGGCACATGCAGGCTTTCGTCGATCGCTTCCGCGCCAAAGCGTCAAAAGCAAAGCAAGCGCAAAGCCGGTTAAAAGCGTTGGAGAAACTACAAACGGTTGCGGAGCCCATTTCCGAGCGCACGCTTCCATTTCACTTTCCCAATCCAAAGCCCATGGCGCCGCCGATCGTGCGACTGGTCGATGCTGATCTTGGCTATGAGGAAGGCGCGCCGGTCCTCCGACGGGTCAATCTACGTCTCGATCAGGATGATCGCATTGTCATTCTTGGTCCCAATGGTGAAGGCAAATCGACCCTTGTCAAAGCCATTGCCGGTCGCATCGCGCCGCTTGCCGGCAATGTTTACAAACACAAGAAACTGAAAATCGCCTATTTCGCGCAACATCAGATCGACGAGTTAAAACCCAGGGACACCGCTTACGACCATGTCCGGGCGCTTATTCCCGATGCAACGGAAGCGGAAACCAGATCAGCGACGGCCCGGCTCGGCTTTGGCCCAGAGAAGGCGGACGTTAAAGTCGAAAAGCTTTCGGGCGGTGAGAAAGCACGATTGCTTTTGGGCTTGATCACCTTTCATGGCGCGCATTTATTGATCCTCGACGAGCCCACCAACCATCTCGATATCAACGCCCGGGAGGCGTTGATCGAGGCGCTCAATGATTTCGAAGGCGCGGTCCTCTTGATCACCCATGACGCCCATCTTGCCGCCCAAGTCGCCGACCGGCTATGGCTCGTTAATCAGGGTGTCGCCGCCGCTTATGAAGGCGATCTTGAAGACTATCGTACGCTGGTTCTTGCCGCGAATAAAACGCCGGCACAGAACGCTCAGAAATCAAAAGACGGCGGCGCCAAGACCGCCGCACGCAAAGCGGCGGCGTTGGGGCGCGAAGCGCTGGCCCCGCTTAAGAAAAAAGCAGAAGCCGCTGAAGCACGGGTGGCGAGCTTGAATGAAACGCTCACCCGCCTTGATGATGCGCTGGCAGAGCCAGGCCTTTTTGAAAAGAATCTCCCGCGCGCCACAAAACTCAACAAGGAGCGCGCCGCCCTTGTCGCCGCCATCGCCAAGTCCGAAGAAGACTGGCTTGCGGCGCTGGAAGCATACGAACAGGCGGCGGATTGATAGAACCAACCAGTTGACCGCTGCCATGGCGCCTCATTTTGGAACAGCACTGATGGCGCTCCGTGTGCGCACTTGATGCTAGCGGATATGCCGAGATAAACGAAGCATTAATGCTAGTTTTAATCCGACTACAATCGCGCGCAAAATTGAAATTATCAACGCGGTGTTAACGCCGAGGGGCTAAATTCTATCAATCAAAGGGCAACTTCCGATAGAACATCGGTCCGGGCGAGATTATGTTGAAGAAATTTTGGGCGGCCAGAAATGGCAATGTAGCCATGATGTTTGGGCTACTGATTATTCCGCTTATTCTCGCAGGCGGTATTGCAGCCGATATGATGCGTATTGGTAAGTACCGCGCCCAGATGAACGAAGCTGCAGATTCCGGAATTCTGGCGGCTGCTCGAGCGAAAATGCTCGACGGTACTTTGACAATAGCTGAGGCCGAGACGATTGCCCGGCGCTATTTCGACGCCAATGGAGGGAACCATCCGACGATTGAGATCCACAGCTTTACCTTGACCCATGACACAGACGAAGGATCTTTCCGCCTGGTGGTGACCGGGCAAATGCAGACGGCGCTGATCCGGGTCGCAGGCAACGAATATGTGCCGATTAATATCGACACCCAAGCAAAAGTAACGCCCGCCGGCCCGATCGAAACAGTGATGGTGCTTGACAACACAGGCTCGATGGCTGGTCAAAAGCTTGCCGACCTTAAATCCGCTGCACATATGCTGACCGACATGTTGGTTGGCAGCGGCGGCGGTCAACACCGGGTCGCACTCGTGCCTTTTGCTCAATATGTGAATGTCGGCACGGGCAATGTAGCCGCATCCTGGATAGACGCTTCGGGATTGCCGACTAGCGGCGGCGATGATGATGACGACGACGATGATGATGATGGTGGCGGCACGCCGATATGGGACGGGTGCGTTGGTTCGCGCAACTACCCGCTCAACCTCCACGACAGCAACTTTGATACAACCCCTGTTCCCGCCATCACTGCTTCTTGCCCAGACCCAATTCTGCCGCTGACCAACAACAAATCCGCTATCACTGGCGCAATCAACGCTATGGATGCCGATGGATGGACTTACATTGCAACCGGGCTTTCCTGGGGACTGCGCGTAATTTCTGATGGCGCCCCTTTTACAGAGGGGTTGTCTACATCGGACATCACTTCCCAAAGCGGGATCAAAGCGATCATTCTATTGACGGACGGCGCCAACACCAGAGCGCCATCTTATCCTGAACACGATTCCAGTGACGCGATATTGGCGGACAATCTGACCGCGGAAATGTGTACATACGCCAAAGCACAGGGCATTCGCATTTATACAATCGCGTTTGAAGTGACAGACGCGACGACAGTTACTTTGATGTCCGATTGCGCATCAACTGATGGTGGTTTCTTCGACGCCGGCAATGGCGCTGCGCTTACGCAGGCATTCAGCACCATTGGCGTTTCCCTCACTGATCTCGCACTGACGAAATAGGCTAAGCTCGGTTCTGACGCCGTCTGTCATGACGCGACACACAGTGTTGGCGACGACATGCGACGCATTGGCGAGTGGATCGACACTGTTCTGAGGCGGCTGAGGAAATCCGTTGCTGTGCGGGTTTGCATTTTCCAGAAGAGAGGCGCCGCGGCGCCATACACTGCCCTTACCGCTCATTCTATACCCAAAAATTCACCGGGGGATATCTATCCCCCGCCTGTTCGGGGCGCCGTATACTGCTTGCTATGTTGAAACGACTCCAGGCTTTGATGACTGATTTCGCGCCCGCTTCCACGGCTCAGCCCGCGCAATTTTCTATAAGCGGTCAACAGGCGAAGACCGCAAAGCCCTTGAACGGAAAGACAGTTCCCGCAAACAAGTGGTCCAACATTGGCCCACCGCGCACGCCGCTGGAACGCATTGTCGCCCTCGTCATTCGTAATTGTTGGCAAATAGCCTTATAGGAACCAATCTGTGGAGCGCGATGAAATGAAAAAAGCGAACGAATGCCAGAATATGAGCGAGGTCCGCGCCGAGATTGACCGGGTGGATCAAGCGCTCGTCGACATGCTTGCGGAACGATGGTCCTATGTGGACCGCGCCTGGGTGTTTAAGCGCTCGCCGGAGGAAGCATCTGTTCCTTGGCGTAACAAAGACGTAATCGACAAGGTGCGCGCCCGCGCCGAAAAATCGGGTATGCCGCCGGAAATGGCCGAAGCTCTTTGGCGTATGATAATTGGCTGGGGCATTCAATATGAAGAAGAACGGCTGCGCGACAAATGACAGAACCAGCCATCGATCCTGACGTCGGCGCGCGGCTTGCGAAAGCACGCGCCTGGCTCAGTCACGAGCATTCGCTTTTCCGATCGCTTAACCTGAAGCCAATCACCATCAAAAAGGGAAAGGCCGTGTTTTCGATGGACTTGCCGGATACCTTTGCAGATGCGCATGGCGGCGTCCATGGCGGGCTTAAAACGATTATTCTTGATTCCATATTTGGCCTAACGGTGTTCACGACGCTTTCCGAATTGGCGCCGATAGCGACAATCAATCTTCATACGGATTATTTGAATAAAGCGAAGCCGGGAATGCGGGCCATTTGCGCGGCTGAATGCACGGCGCAGCGTGATGACGTCACTTATGTTTCAGGCGACTTAAAACTGGAAGAAACAGGCGCCCTACTCGCCACCGGCGCCGGGGTCTTCATGGTCGGCACGCACGGTCTCGCTAACGGATCGGTCTCATGACTATGGAGGTCCGCACCCCTGACGCGATCAACGCCTTTATCGATGTATCGCCCATCGCCGACTGGCTTGGCGCCTCCGTACATGAAGATGACGAAGGCCGGTATTACCGATTGAAATTTGACGACGCGCATATTGGCAATCCGCTCATTCGCGCTCTGCATGGCGGCGCTATAGCGGCGTTTCTGGAATTCGCTGGCCAATGCGAAGTGATCGATGCGGTTCCCGACGCCCGCATCCGAACGATCAACATCGATGTTGATTATCTGCGATCGTCACATGCGGCGGACATGATGGCGCGCGCAGCGATCAAACGGCGCGGCCGGCGACTTGCGATTGTCGAAATTATGGGCTGGCAAAAGGACGAAAACCAGCCAATAGCGCATGCAATCTTGCGGCTGCGCATCGGTGAGAATTCATCAGACGACTAACGATTACTCGCACAGGCGGCACAATGTGTCGCCGTCGGATCAATTTCGAGACGTTTTTTGTGAATTGCCTCGCCACACTCTTCGCACCATCCATAGTCATCAGCGTCTATGCGATTAAGCGCAGCATCAATCCGGCGCAGTTCATTTACCCGGCGCGCTTCCTGAGCATTCGCCATCGCCTGCTGCTGCAACGCATCCTGGCGCGACAGCCTTCCCACCGATTGCTGATCAAGCATGACAGTTTTACGCGCTTCGGCGTTCATATCAGACAAGTCTGCAAGTTCGCTGCGCCGGGCTTCGAGTTGCTTCCGAAACTTCTCAGCATTAACAGCGCCGGCGGCGCTCACGCCTGCTTCTCCCAGCGCCCCTGCGGCGACTGCTTCCAATAGGCGACTTCGTGGCCTGCGGCAGCTGCTTCCTTCCAGAAAGCGCGGGCGCGTGATGTCGCGTCATCATCGCGCCCGTCAAATATCAGAATGCACCTTTCAAATTGACTGATTTCGCTTGCTTCCGCGCTCACGCCATCTGTCAAGAACAAAACATCAGCGCTGTTTGGAACGTCTTCTCCGTCCGTCAACCAGATCGGTTGTTTCGCGCCATCGCCGCCAGCGGCATGCGGCAGAAAGCTTTCATCCGTATAGATCCAAAGCTGTTTATCCAGGGCCTCAACCCGGTCTCTACCCCCTGCCCGAACAACGGCCTTCCACCCCCGCTCAAGCGTCTTTTCTAACAGCCCCGGCAGAACACCATCCGGCGTTCCCCGCTCGAGATGATAGAAAAGCACCTCAGTCATTGTGAAAGTTACGCCTCGTAATTCTCACGCACATATTCATCCAGCAAACGCACGCCAAAACCCGATCCGCCTTTGGGGATGGTCGGTTTGTCTTTGGGGTTCCAGGCCATGCCGGCGATGTCGAGATGCGCCCAAGCGACGCCCTCCTTGATAAACCGGCCAAGAAACGCCGCCGCCGTGGACGAGCCGCCGCCAGAACCGCCGATATTTTGCATGTCAGCGATGTCGGACTTGATCATCTCGTCATGGGTTTTGGTGAGCGGCATACGCCATAACAAATCGCCCGTCGCCTCGGCCGCCGCGTTCAACTGCTTCGACAGTTTGTCATCCTTGGTGAACATGCCGCCGAACTCGTGCGCGAGGGAAACAATGATCGCGCCGGTCAGTGTTGCAAGGTCAATGACTGCCGCAGGCTTGTAGGTTTCTTGCGTCCACCACAAGGCATCCGCCAGCACCAACCGGCCTTCGGCGTCGGTGTTAAGGACCTCAATGGTTTGCCCGGACATGGAAGTGACTACATCCCCCGGTCGCTGGGCTTTGCCGTCAGGCATGTTTTCAACCAGGCCAATCACGCCGATCACGTTCGCTTTTGCTTTACGACCGGCAATTGCCGCCATGGCGCCCGTCACTGCGCCAGCGCCGCCCATATCCCACTTCATATCCTCCATGCCCTTGGCGGGCTTCAAGGAAATTCCGCCAGTGTCGAAAGTAACGCCCTTGCCGACGAAAGCGACGGCCGGATCGCTCTTCTTTCCGCCCATCCACTCCATGGCGACGAGTTTTGACTCTCGCACTGACCCGCGACCAACACCAAGCAGGGAACCCATGCCGAGCTTTTCCATCTCTTTTTCGCCAAGCACTTTGACTTTCACGCCTAGTTCTGTAAGCGCCTTGCAACGCTCGGCAAAACTTTCCGGATGAAGAACGTTAGCCGGCTCAGATACAAGATCGCGCGTGAGAAACACGCCGTCGCCAATCTTTTCGTATGCCGCATAAATCGTTTTGGCTTTTGCAGACGATGAATTGACGGTGATCTTCGCAAGCGTCGGCTTGTCTTTCTTTTCTTCTTTCGTGCGGTATTTATCGAACCGATAGGTTTTCATCCGCGCGCCATGGGCGATGCGCGCCGCAAGCTCGCCAGCGTCGATTTTTTTGGCGGAAAATCCAGCCAGAGAAAAAGTTGCGGACTTTTCCCGCATAGCAAGCGCCCGTCCGATCGCCTGTCCGCCAAGAGCCTCAGCTTCGAGCGCGCCAAAATCCTTCGACTTACCTGCGCCCGCAAGTAACACCCGCCCATTCGTCAGCCCTGCTGGCGTTACGATGTCGAGCAGTTTTCCCTTTTTCCCCTCGAATTCAGCCGCCTTGGCTGCCCGCGTCAGCGCCCCCTCAGCGGCTTTGTCTAAGTCGTCAAAGGCTTTTGATTTTTTGCCATCTTCGAAAACTGGAACAATAAGGACGCCGCTCTTGGGCAGGGCGGCAGTGGAAAAGCTGATCTGCATGAACGCCTCTTGGATTTTGTGTTTTTGACCGTAGCTGTGCTAGGCGGAACCGAGGGGTGAGCGGGCAATCTAGCGGGCGCAGCGCAGAAAGAAAGACCACGTTTGAAAAGCCTCGATACATATATCCTCAGGCAATGCGCGGTGCCGCTGGCGTTGATGCTGGTCATTACAACGCTGATCGTCTGGATGACCCAAACCCTGCAGCGCGTCGAAATCATCGTCGAATATGGTCAAGGGCTCGGCGTCTTCGCATATTTGAGCATCCTCATCATTCCCAGCCTGTTGGCTATTATCATCCCTTTCACCCTCTTCGGCGCGGCAGTCTTTGCGCTCTATCGGATGCAAACTGACAGCGAAATTGCAGTGATGTTCGCCGCAGGGGTCAGCCGTATGCGAATCGCTGCGCCAATCCTCCTGATCACGTTTCTTGGCTCTTTGGCGACGCTTTATGTCAACGTCGATATGATGCCCCGCAGCTATCGGGTGCTGAAACAAGCAGTGGCGGATATCCGCGCCGACTTTGCGAGCTCGTTTATCCGGAGCGGCGAATTCACAACAGTAGGCGATGGCTTGACGATTTATGTTGACGAAGTCAGGCCCGGCAATCAGTTCGTCGGCCTCCTCATCAACGATTATCGTGATATGGACAGCCCCGACACGTACATGGCGCAACGCGCGATCCTGCGAGATACCGAAAATGGGCCGGTTTTGTATCTGCGTAACGGAAATATTCAGCGTGTTGCAGACTACACTGGCGACGTTAGCTTTATTCGTTTCGAAGAATGGGCGGTCAATATAGAAAGTTTCAACCAGCGGTCAGGAGAGTTTCAACTTGAGCTGACAGAACGGTATCTTAGCGAGTTGTTTAATCCAGACATGTCGAACTCGTATGACCGACAAAATGCCGGAAAACTGATCGCCGAGGGTCATGCGCGTCTTGCAGCACCGATTTACGCATTCACCTATGTGTTCATTGGTCTATACGCGTTGATTGGCGGTCCCTATTCGCGCCGCAGTTATTTTTTGCGCGTAGCGGCGGCTGGCGCCGCTGTATTTGTCATCCGCGTTGGGGGATTCTTCGCTCAGGGCGCAGCGGAATCTACAGGCGCTTATTGGTTGTTATACGCCCTCCCGGGCGGCTCAGCGCTAATCTTCGCCTCCCTCCTGCTTGACCGGCCGCATCGACGAGCCCCGCCGAAAGCGCGGGAGGTTGTCTCCTGATGCCGCCAAATACGCTGTTTCGATATATAGCGCTGCGTACGCTGACTGGTGTTGGCGGCATCTTCCTTATTCTCGCCGGTTTGATCATGCTGGTCGACTTGATTGAAAATCTGCGTTTCGCGGGAAAGGTGCCGGAGGGCAGTTTCGGCCTGGCGACGCAACTAACGATAATGCGTCTGCCTGCTTTGACCCAGGTGTTCCTGCCTTTTGTCTTTTTGCTGGGCGCCATTTGGATGTTCAATCAGTTGAACAAGCGTTCCGAAGTATCGGTTATGCGCTCCTCGGGTTTATCTGTATGGCGCCTGTTGGGACCGGCGGCTTTGATTGCCGCCCTCACCGGTCTTCTCGTGATTACAGTTATCGACCCATTATCGGCGCGAATGATGTCTTATGCAGATGCGTTAATGAGTGAGAAACAGGGCGATGAATCGAGTCTTGTCAAGATTTTTGACGACGGAATATGGCTGCGCCAACGCGATGCAGAAATGCAGCTTATCCTTAACGCACAAAGCTTCGATTCTGAAAACGCGTCGCTACAAGATGTCACCGTCTGGCGATTCGGACCGGAAAGTGTGTTTTACGAACGCATTGATGCAGATGAGGCGTTCCTATCTCGGAGAACGATCGAATTGCACGACGTGCGTTTAAAGTCGATCGCCGAGCAAAACCAACGCACCAGCCCGATTTACGCGATTCCAACTGCGCTTGCGCCAGAGGACTTTCGCGAGAGGGTAGCGCCGCCTGAAACGATGTCGCTTTGGGAGCTGCCGCGGTTTATTCTGCTCGCTGACGCGGCCGGGCTGCCGACGACGCGATACAACATGCGATTTCATGATCTATCGTCGACACCCCTCAAGCTGCTCGCCATGGTATTGATTGCGGCAGCTTTTTCTCTGCGTCCCATGCGAATGGGAGGCGGGCTACGGCTGCTGGGCTTGACCATTATAGCCGGTTTTCTGCTCTATATTCTCTCGGAAGTCTCAACCGCGCTGGGGGAATCAGGAGTGGTGCCAGTGGCGTTCGCAGCCTGGACGCCGGCGATCGTCGCATCGCTCGCGGCCATAACGATGCTGTTGCACCTGGAGGACGGCTAAAATCCGCCTTTGATCGCTGGACCTTGCTGAGGGGCTCATCTAACCATGGTGAGTCGATAACGTCACGCTTTGAGGGAGCCGTTTTGAGTCGTAACCGCGTCATCGCGCGTTTGTGCATGACGACTGCGTTGGCGGGAGCCGGCACAGGCGCGCCGTCTTGGTCGCTCGCTCAGTCCATTACGGTCGAGTCAGGTAAATCGGCGAGCGCCGCTGATATCAAAATTATCGGTGAAGAAGCCAACGAAGTGGAATCGGTGCTGTTCGAGGCCGATTCGCTTGTCCGGGATGTCGCCGACGGGCCTATCATCGCCGAGGGCAACGTATCAGCCTATTTTGGCGAACGTTATCTACGCGCAGATAAGCTGATCTATGACCCCGCGACAGATATTGTGATCGCCGAAGGCAATGTTGCAATAACAGATCGAAACCTCGAAACGGTGTTCGCCGGACGGGTCGAGCTGACCGGCGATCTCCGCGACGGGATTGTCGAAAATTTCAGCGCGTTACTCCAAGAAAACGCCCGCATAGCAGCCGATTCCGCAATCCGAGAGCAAGGCGCCAAAACCAAATTTCGAAAAGCCGTTTATACCGCCTGCGATGTTTGCAGCAGCAAAGGCGAGGAAAAAACGCCGACTTGGCGCATCAAGTCATTGCGTGTCACGCGCAACGAAGAGCTCAAAGTTGTTCGTTTCTATCACGCCTTTTTTGAAATTAAAGGCGTGCCGATACTTTATATGCCCTTCATTCAGGGCCCCGACCCGACAGTCGAGCGGATGTCAGGATTCCTGGCGCCGGATGTTGGCGCCTCTTCACGGTTGGGTTTTAATTTTGAGTTGCCGTACTATCTCGCGATATCAAATTCTCAGGACGCGACCTTCTTTCCAAAATACACGTCGAAAGACGGGGTGCTCTGGCAGGGAGAGTATCGCCGACGCGGCGCCTCCAGTTATCACGTGGTTTCCGGCGGCGTCATTAACTTTGACAACACCAATGAACAAGAAGAAGGCATCCCTGGCGTACGCTGGCACTATTTTGGGAAAGGGCATCAAAATCTCAATGACAAATGGCGTTTGAGTTACGACTTTGAGCGCGTTTCCGACAAAACGTATCTACGCCGCTACAATGTCACGCGCCGCGGCGACCTTAGACGAGAATTCGAACAGACGCGCACAAACACGCTACGCTCAAATGCGCGCGCAGAATGGCGCAGCGGCAATCATAGCCTCCAGATCAACAGCTATCTGTTCCAGGGTCTCAGGCCAAACGACGATGTAGCGACGACGCCCTATGTCTTGCCGTCGGTTGATTATCGCTACGATTTCTCGGATCGGCTCGCGGGCGGGCGGACGTCAATTCGGGCCAATACCGCAACTTTGATAAGAACTGGCGGTGTTGACACGCAACGATTTACCGCGAGCGCTTTTTGGCAAAGAGACATCATCACGCCCGGCGGGCACCGGTTTAATCTTTTCGCAGAAGCTCGCGCCGACGCTTACTACTTCCAGGACTTAGACGAAGGAACGGAAACAATTGCGGGCGCGCCAGGAGAAGAAAACCGTTTCGAAACCCGGCTTGCGCCGACTGCAGGTATTGAGTGGTCATATCCGCTGGCGCGAAACGCAGGCGGCGCACGATTATTTCTTGAACCAAAGGTGCAGCTTGTTGCAAGTCCAGCGCGACAAAACCCAGTGGGCATACTCAATGAAGACTCGCAGAGTGTTGAATTCGATTATGCTGGGCTGTTTGACTACAATAAGTCGGCCGGCTTTGACGCATTCGAGGACGGACAGCGGATCAACATTGGCGTCGCCGCAGCAGCCAAGCTTCAAAATGGATTGTCTATTGAGGGCGAGGTCGGACGGCAGTACCGCATGCAATCTACACAAGCATTCGACACGTCATCGGGGCTTGGCGGAACTTCCTCTGACATTGTTGGCTCTTTGAATGTTCGATACAAGTCAATTGTCGGCATCGAAAACAGATTTCGTTTCGACATCGGCGGCGTTGGACTTGCTCGTGCAGAGTCCCGGGCGTTCGTAAGGGCTGGACCCGTCCGCGGCGATGTTACCTATGTACGCTTGCGGGCGGAAAATGTGGCGGCGCGGCGAGAGGAACTCACAGCGCGCGGTGAATTATTTGTAAATCGAAACTGGTCCGCTGGCGGCAGCTGGCGCCTAAATCTCGAAACTGATCAGACCATCGAGCAGAACTTTTTCATCAATTACCGTGACGAGTGCGCGACCTTTGGCGTCACCTATCGGCGGGACCGGACGCAGACAACCAACCTCGAGCCGGATAACGCCATCCTGATCAGTTTCACGCTAAGGTCTTTGGTCGACAATCCCGTTGGTTCCAACAGCTTCACATCGAATTAACTTTCGGCGCCCAAAGGGCCGGCGGGACAGACGGTGACTATTTTATCTATGCGAGGGCTAGATTTGGCGGATCCGCAAAATTGCCCTCCGCCGCCCCGATAAAGGTCCCATTTCAGGCATATTGCGGGAAATTCGAACAAACCCTAGTAATGTCGGTTCAGGCGGCATGGCGGGCAGAAAGCTGCACCCGGATGCAGACCCAACAGGTGACGACAGTATAATGAGAATTTTCTTAGCAATTTCAATAGCCTATACGGCATTCGCGGTTGCTGGCCTTAGCTTTGCGCAAACATCTGAAGCGCCAAGGGATGTCGCGGCCGAACAGGGCTATCCAGCCGAGTCGGTGGCCGCCATCGTCAACGACACCGTCATCACGACTTTCGACGTTCGCCAACGTATGAAGTTGATGTTGATGTCCGCTGGCGGGCGCATCCCTCTTGAAGCAATGCCGCAGGTTCAGCAGCAAGCCCTCAAGGACCTGATTGATGAGAAGCTAAAGCTCCAAGAGGCCAAGAAGTTTGAACTAGAAATTGAAGATGCGACCATTGACGCCGAAATCGCCGGCATGGCCGCAGCAACAAATTTAACACCATCACAGCTTGTCGATGCTCTTGCCGCCGACGGCATCTCAATCACTTCGCTGAGGCAACAAATTACCGCCAGCATTGCTTGGCCTGAATTGGTGCAAGGACGCTTTCGATCCCGCGTACGCGTCAATGACGAAGAAATTGAAGACACGTTGGCTCGCATGCGCGAGGATGTCAGCAAGGAACAGTTCCTCATCTCTGAAATCTGCATTCCAGTCGATGACCCCGCCCGCGCGCAAGAATATTACCAGGGTGGGCTTCAATTGATCGAGCAAATGCGCCGCGGCGTCCCGTTCTCCGTCGTCGCGCAACAGTTTTCCGCCTGCACCTCCGCGGCGGTTGGCGGGGATATGGGTTGGGTGCGCGCGGGTGAGTTGCCGCCGGAACTTGACGCCCCAATTCGCGAACTGCCGACCGGCGCCGTCACGAACCCGATCCCATCCGAGGGCGCCTTCATGATCCTGGCGGTGCGCGACAAGCGGGAAGCAGTGGTTGCGGGCGAACCGACGTTCAAGCTTGCGCACATCGCGATAGATGCTTCGGTCGGAGAAAATGCCGCGCGGCTAAAAGTTGATGACCTTTCAACCGCCAACGCCTGCGCTGG
This sequence comes from Hyphococcus sp., assembly GCA_028285645.1. Classification (GTDB taxonomy): domain Bacteria; phylum Pseudomonadota; class Alphaproteobacteria; order Caulobacterales; family Parvularculaceae; genus Hyphococcus. The sequence goes on along the minus strand of JANQOV010000018.1, from coordinate 5,539 downwards.
TCGCGCGCTCCGCGTCGATGTCGGTAAAGGTGTTGGCGTAACGTTGCTTGAAAACATGACACTGGAACAAATCGCGCCCTCATTCCGCGATGCTGTTGAAGATCTTGATGTCGACGATACGGGGCCAATGATCGAGGCGAATGGCTCGTATCATGCTGTTTATGTGTGCGATAAGGACGAGGGACTTGGTCTTCCCTCTCGCGAAACACTACAGAACCGCATTGCAACGCGGCAACTATCGCGTATTGGTCAACAATATTTGCGCGATATTGAACGCGGATCGCTGGTCGAAATTCGGTTGAAAGATCAACTAACGCCAAACGGCTAGATCGTGGCTGACGCCAAGCAATTCTCAAATTTGCCGCTCGCGATCACAATGGGCGATCCAGGCGGCGTTGGCGCGGAAATAACAATAAAGGCGTGGAAAGCGGTTAGACACGAGCCGACGACTTTTTTTGTTATTGATGATCCTGATCGGCTCCGTGCATTTAACGAGCCGATTGAGACGATCACTTCGCCGGCAGAAGCTGCTGACGTTTTTAGTTCCGCTTTGCCAATCCTGCCGCTTGGCGTTTCGATTAAGTCAAACCCAGGATTATCCTTGCTGGAACACGCGCCGCTTGTGATCGCAAGCATAGAGCGCGCAGTGAGCTTCTGCCTGAATGATGAGGCCGCCGGCGTCGTAACCAACCCCATCCAGAAATCAACACTAATGGAGACGGGTTTTTCTTTTTCTGGGCACACAGAATTTCTGGCGGATCTCACCAAAGACGCGCCGATGCCGGCTAATCGCAGGCGCGGCCCGGTGATGTTGCTTGCAGGTCCGCAATTACGGACTACGCCAGTTTCTGTTCATACGCCCTTAAGCGAAGCCATCAAAACGCTAACAACGGAGGGCATTGTTCACACGGCTATAGTCACAGCTGAAGCTTTGACGCATGAGTTTGGAATTGCCCAGCCTCGCCTCGCGGTTTCAGGACTAAACCCGCATGCCGGCGAAAACGGCGCCATTGGGCTAGAAGATCAAACGGTTATCTCGCCGGCGATCGACGCCCTCAAAAACGAAGGCGTCAATGCGTTCGGCCCCCTGCCGGCTGACTCAATGTTCCATGCCGAAGCGCGGGCAGCATATGACGCCGCAATTTGCATGTATCACGATCAAGCGCTGATCCCGGTGAAGACGCTTGCCTTTGACGAAACTGTCAATGTCACTCTTGGACTGCCGATCATTCGAACGTCGCCGGATCACGGCACCGCGCTCGACATTGCCGGCAAAAACACCGCGCGGCCGGACAGCCTTGTCGCCGCGATCAGACTTGCCGGCGACCTCGCCCGCCGACGGCATGCATGATGACTAACACGCCGCCGTTAAAGGAGATCATTGATGAGTTCGATCTCGGCGCGAAAAAATCTCTAGGGCAACATTTTCTGCTCGACCTCAACATCACGCACAAGATTGCGCGGCTCGCAGGCGTTGAGGCGGGAGATCTTGTCCTTGAGATCGGCCCGGGTCCGGGCGGCCTGACGCGCGCGCTTCTTGCGGCCGGTGCGGAAGTGGTTGCGGTCGAGCGCGACGCGCGGTGCGTTGCAGCGCTAGAGACGCTTCACGAGTTCTACCCAGGCAAACTTTGCGTTATCGAAGGCGACGCATTATCGATTAATGAACCAGCAATCCTTGAACAACGCACCGCAAAGATCATCGCCAACCTGCCTTACAACATTTCAACGGAACTGCTGATCAAATGGCTGAAGCAGGGAAATATGCTTTGGTCGCGTATGGCGCTAATGTTTCAGAAAGAAGTCGCCGATCGCATTCTCGCTGTCTCCGGAACGAAAGCCTATGGCCGCCTTTCCATTATCTCGCAGGCGGCCAGCACGCCAGCTCGAGCGTTTGACTTACCGCCGCAGGCTTTTACGCCGCCGCCAAAAGTGTCTTCATCCGTTGTACTTTTCGATCCGCCAGCCGTCCAACCTAAGAACCTAGACGCTCTCGAACACATTACGCGGGCGGCGTTTTCGCAACGGCGCAAAATGCTGCGCACATCCCTGAAGCCTGTTTTCGGCGATCGACTGGAAAAAGCGCTCGACGCAGCCGGCGTCCGTGGAACACAACGGGCAGAAGAAATTTCCGTTGATCAGTTCAAAACGCTCGCAGCGCTTTATGCAGACAAAACTTCATAGGCGCCGCTTTCAAACCCTTCCCGCAGTTTGAACTTCTGAATCTTGCCCGAACCGGTTAGCGGCCAGTCATCAACAAATATCCAAAAAGCGGGTGTTTTTTGTGGTGAGATTCGTTCACGGATAAACGCTTTTAACACGTGCGGTTCTGGGCGTGCGCCCGTTGTTCGCATGAAGCAAGCAACCTGTTCGCCCCATTTATCGTCAGGCACGCCGATCACCGCCACTTCCACGACATCGCCATGTTCAAGCATGGCGTTTTCGATTTCGGCGGGAAACAAATTTTCGCCGCCGCGAATGATCATTTCTTTAACGCGGCCGGTGATCGTCAAATATCCGCGACTGTCCATGCGCCCAAGATCGCCAGTATGGAGCCATTTGTCTTTGTCGATCGCCGCCGCCGTCGCTTCGGGATTGTCATTATATTCAGTCATCACAAGATACCCCCGCGCACAAATCTCTCCTTGCTCTCCAATCGAGCAAACGTCACCCGTCTTTGGGTCGCGAATGGAAACTTCCACATGCGGCAGAGGCTGTCCGATTGTCTGCGTCAAATCTTCAATAGAGTCATCAGACCGTGTCTGCGTGATCACCGGAGAGGATTCTGTTTGCCCATAAACAATCTGGATCACTGAACCGAAAACCTCTTCGGCCTGCTTGATCAGCTCCGGCGCCACCATAGCGCCGCCGGACATCAGCCGTTCGACGGAAGAAACATCGCGGCCAGTACGTTTGATTTCATCAATGATGGCTACAAACATTGTTGGTACGCCGAGGAAAAAACGCGGCCGTTCCCGCTCAATCACCCGCGCTATCATTCCCGGATCGAACAGCGGCGCGAGCATCATCGTCGCGCCAACGCCAATACTACCGAGCACCAGGATTGCGCAGCCCGTCGTGTGAAATAGCGGCATATTGTGAACCAGAAGATCGCCGCGCCGAACGCCTGCCCGAGTCATTGTATCAACGCCGTTTTGCAGTAGCCCATGATGGTGCAAGACCGCGCCTTTTGGGAATCCCGTGGTGCCTGACGTATACTGAATCTGAACGGCCTCGCGTGGCGACACATCAGGCAACTCAACCCCACCACCGCCATCATAAAAGGCTCTGTGATCTGTCATGACGATGCGATGTTTGATCGCAGGGATTTCAGCACATACCGCGTCAGCAATTTCCTTCATTGGATTGCCGCGAAACTCCTCGACATAATAGATCGCTTCGGCCCGTGATTGTTCGAGTACATATTTAAGCTCACGCTTTTGATAGGCAGGATTAACCGTGACCAATGTCAGCCCCGCAAGGGCAGAAGCAATTTCAAGAAGCACCCACTCCGGATTATTGTTCGAATAAACAGCAATGCGCGCGCCTTTTTCGTGGCGACTGGCGAGCGCACGCGCCAATTTCTCAGCATCCTCTAAAAACTCGGTGTAAGACCAAACGCGCGCGATCTCACCGTCAAAATCAAGTTCCTTCAGCAAAGGCTGATCGCTCAACGCCGCAGCCTGACGCCGCAACGTGTCGCCGATTGTCAGCTCTTCGATCGGCGAATCCGTTTGCGCTGGAAAATAGGATTGCGAAAGCGCGACCTTGTACATCAAAAAACTCCCCTTTCAGCTCGGCTAGCCCCCGGCAGGCGTTCTGATCAGCTGTGTTTGTGTTACGACGGATGCGAGTTTTCCGTCCTCACGAAAGACCTCCGTCTTCCAGACCTGTAACGTTCGACCGCGATTAACCGGAGACGTCACTGCTTTCGCAGTCTGGCCAATCGGGATAGCGCGCAGGAAGTTGGTCTTGCTTTCGATTGTCGTAGTGGTGGCGCCCGGCGGCATGTTCACGACAGCGCCGACGCCGCCCAGATTGTCCGCCAGCGCCATGATTGCGCCGCCATGCATGATGTCAGGTATCGTGCAATGATCTTTTGTCACCGTCAGTTCCGCTTCAACGCGGTCTTTCGTCACCAGCGTCATCTGCACACCCATCCACTTGGCGAATGGAGCGTTGTTTTCGTTGATAGCGTCAGCGAGATTGTCTTCCATCATGCATTCCCCTAGATCCAGCGCCGGACGCGATTGCAGTAGTCGGCATATTTAGCGCCGAATCGCGAGGAAAGATATGCTTCTTCCTGCACTATGACGGATTGCAGTCCGATAAAGGTGACGATCACAGCGAAAAGCGTCAACGGTCCCGGCGCCGCAATGATAACACCAACCAGCAGTATGAGCACGCCGAGATAGATTGGATTACGCGAAAGACTATGCGGCCCGGTCGTGACAAGTTCGTCAATATTGTTGTCGCCTTCAGGAACGCCAATACGCCACGAGCCGCCCATGCTGATATGGGTGAAAACGACGAGCGCAATCCCAATCGCGGCAAATAAAATAGCAACCCAGGGCGCTGGCGAGGGCTGTGCAAAGACCAAGCGATCCAGCGTCGGAAATATCGCGCGCAGCACAAGATAAAATTCAAGAATGACAGCAATCGCAAATAGCTTTTTTTGCCACAGCGTGGCGTTCCTTGAGCTAACAGCGATCGTTTTGGTTTTATGGCGCCGCCCAGTATATGCGGCAAAGCCGAAAATCCATGCGATAAATGCAAGCGTTATTGCCGCTACGATAACACGTAATGTTTCTTGATCCATGACAACCTACATATGCTCGCCTTCTTCTGGTTAGCGATCACTGCGTCATTGTCAAGAAAACACCTCCGTAACCGGAGCAATGTTATCAAGCAACGTATGTAATGTTATCAAGTCTTAGCTGCCTGCGTTGGCGTTGATCAGCACCGCAACAAGAAGCGCCGCTTCTGCGCCGTGATTGACCCATGCATGGTTCGTAGCGCGCTGGATCACAACATCCCCCGGCTTTAATGAGGTCGCCTCGCCGTCGTCCAGCAGCAAGTCGACTTCGCCTCTGACCAGCACGATAACATCAAGGGAATCCGTCTTGTGCATATTCGTGTGGCGGACTGTGTCCACTCGGCAATGAGCAGCGCCGACGGCGGCAAACCCCATCGCTGCCGCGGCTTCCTTTTCTTCGGGCGAACGTCCGTCTTCTTCCGGCGCGACCGTAAACCAGCGCACTTTGGCCGTGCCCGCATCTGGTTCGAGCTTGAGGTCTTCATCGGCAAGCCGGTCGATTGCATCCAACAAGCCGCTCTCGTTCAGCGGCGCTGTCCAAATCTCCGCCAGTCCGGTTTCTTCTATGGCGATCAACTTCGCTGCGCTGGCGTCAATGAGCACGCGCGAGCGGCCTGCTTCGTTATCGCCGGTGACGATGCGGCGTAAGGATTGCCAATCCATCTATAATGCGCCGTTATTGGAAACGCCGAGCACACTGCGTGCGTCATAAGCGGCGCCGTCATC